>NZ_JBEYFC010000109.1:0-22180 GCF_040634175.1 Streptomyces sp. NPDC007162 | reverse complement strand
GACTCCCAGCACGACAAGCGCGCCCGCCTCACCGGGGCCGCGCAGGCGCTGCGCGGAGCGGATGAGGGCGGTCCCCTCGCCGCCGGGCTTGCGCCGAGGCGGGCAGCGACCTGTCCAACGCGGGAACCCTGCGCGCCGTGCTGCCCTCCTACTACGGCAAGGTGCCCGACGGGCTCGCGGACCAACTGCCCCGGCTGACCGAGGACTCCTTCCCCGGCATGCTCGCCAATGTCATCTCCGGGCGGATCGCCAACCGGCTCGACCTCGGAGGCGCCAACTACACCGTCGACGCGGCCTGCGCGTCCTCGCTGGCCGCTGTGGACGTGGCCTGCAAGGAACTCACCGCGGGCACCAGCGACGTGGTGCTGTGCGGAGGCGCCGACCTGCACAACGGCATCAACGACTACGTGCTCTTCTCCTCCGTGCACGCCCTGTCGCCGACCGGTCGCTCCCGCGCCTTCGACGGCTCCGCCGACGGCATCGCCCTCGGTGAGGGCGTGGCGTGCGTCGTGCTGAAGCGGCTGGCGGACGCCGAGCGCGACGGCGACCGGATCTACGGTGTGATCAAGGGGCTCGGCTCGTCCAGCGACGGCCGCTCGCTGGGTCTGACCGCGCCACGTCCCGAGGGACAGCGGGCCGCCCTGCTGCGCGCGTACCGCAACGCCGGGATCTCCCCGGCGCGGGTGGGCCTCGTCGAGGCGCACGGCACCGGGACCGTCGTCGGCGACCGCACCGAACTGACCATTCTCGGCGAGGTGTTCGCCGAGGCCGGAGCGGTCAGCGGTGGCTGTGCGCTGGGGTCGGTCAAGTCGCAGATCGGGCACACCAAGTGCGCGGCCGGACTCGCCGGGCTGATCAAGACCACCCTCGCCCTGCACACCGGCGTCAAACCGCCCACCCTGCACCTGGAGCGGCCCAACGCGGCCTGGCAGGAGGACGCCAGCCCGTTCGCCTTCCACACCGAGGCCCGGCCGTGGGCCGCGCCGGCCGCCGAACGCATCGCCGGAGTCAGCGCGTTCGGGTTCGGAGGCACCAACTTCCACGTGGTGATCGGCGCGTACGACAGCCCCGTGCCGCCCGAGCAGGGGCTGCAGGAGTGGCCCGCCGAGCTGTTCGTGTTCAGGGGCCGGGACGAGAAGGCCGCGCACCGGGGCGTCGAGGAGATCCTGCGGGCCGCCGAGTCCGGGTCCTGGCGGTTGCGGGACCTGGCGCTGGCGGCCGCCCGCCGTGCGGACACCGCGCACGAGCCGGTGCGGGCCGCGGTGGTCGCGAGGGACGTGAACGGGCTCGCCGGACAACTGCGCGAGGTCCTCGCCGGGGAGCACGACCCGCGCGCCGGGACCCACCTGGCCGGCGGGTCCCAGGGCAGCGAAGGGAAGGTGGCGTTCCTCTTCCCCGGGCAGGGCAGCCAGCGCCCCGGCATGCTCGCCGACGTCCTGATCGCGTTCCCCGAGCTCCAGCACTACCTGCACCTCGGCCGCGCCCACGCCGACGCCCTCTACCCGCCCACCGCGTTCGACGACGGCACCCGTGAGCGCCGCCGGGCCGCCCTGACCGACACCCGGGCCGCCCAGCCCGCCCTCGGCATCACCGGTCTCGCCGCCCACGCCCTGCTGACGGCGGCCGGGGTACGCCCCGACATGGCGGCCGGACACAGCTACGGCGAACTCGTCGCCCTCGGCGCGGCCGGCGCCCTCACCCCCGGGACTCTCCTGGAACTCAGCGCCGAACGCGCGGCGGCGATCCTGGCCGCCGCGGGCGACGAACCGGGCACCATGGCCGCGGTGTCCGCCGGGGCGGACGACGTCGAACGCGCCCTGCGCACCGCGAACGCACCGCCCTCGGTCGTGCTCGCCAACCGCAACTCCCCTCAGCAGACCGTGATTTCCGGCCCCACACCGGACGTGGCCGAAGCCGTGGGGTTGTTGCGTGACGCCGGGTTCGGCGCCAAGCGGATTCCGGTGGCCTGTGCCTTCCACAGCCCGGTCGTGGCCGGGGCCGGGGAGCGGTTCGCGGGGGCCCTCGCCGAGAAGGCCGTACGACCGCCCGAGTTCCCGGTGTGGTCCAACCGCACGGCGGCCCCCTACCCACGGCACGCCGACGCCGTTCGTGCCGAACTCGCCGCCCAGATCGGTTCTCCCGTCGCCTTCGCGGCGCAGATCGAGGCGATGTACGAGGCCGGGGCCCGGGTCTTCGTCGAGGCGGGGCCGGGGACGGTCCTGAGCCGGCTGGTCGGCCAGATCCTCGGCGAGCGGCCGCACACCACGGTGGCCTGCGAACCCCGCCCGGACAGCGGCCTGCCCGGCTGGCTCGACGCACTCGCCCGGCTGGCCGTGGCCGGGGTGCCGGTCCGTACGGCCTGGCTGCTGCGCGGCCGCGACGCCGTGGACGCGCTGCGCACCCCGACCCCGAAGCGGCCCGGCTGGACGGTCGACGGCCAGCTGGTGCGTACCGCCGACGGAGACCTGCTGCCCGGTGCCCTCGCACCGGCCCGACGAGTCGTGGAGACGACGACTGTGACGACGAACCAGCCGCACGGCGCCCCGGCCGACCGGGACGCGCTGATCTCCGAGTACCTGCGCACCAGCCGGGAGCTGATCGCCGCACAGCGCGACGTGCTGCTCACCTACTTCGGGGCGGCCCAGGTGCCCGCGGCTCCCGCTCCCGGGTGGCTGCCGCCCGCCGAAGCGGTCGTACCCGAACCGCAGGCGGTGCCCTCCGCTGCCGCACCCGAGGCCGCACCCGAGGAGCCCGCCGACGTCGAGCGGGTGGTGCTGGAGATCATCAGCGAACGCACCGGCTACCCCCTCGACATGATCGAGCCCGACCTCGACCTGGAGGCGGACCTCAGCATCGACTCGATCAAACGGGCCGAGATCGCGGGCGAGCTGGCGAAACGGCTGGGGATCGCGGGCGGGACCCGGACCCTGGACGACAGCGAGCTGGAGGAACTGGCCAAGGCACGCACGGCGGCCGCCGTGACCGGCTGGCTCGCGGCGCGCGTCCAAGGTGCGGGCGCGACGGCGACCGCCGGTGCCGCCGCGCCCAAGGAGCCCGTCGGCGCGACCCCGGCGCACGAAGAGACCCCCGCCGCGGTGGCGCCCGGACGGTTCGAGTTGCGGCCCGTGCCCCTCGCGCCGCCGGAAACGGTGACCGACCCGGCCGCCGTACTGTCCGGGAAGCGGTTCTTCGTCCTCGGGGACGGCGCGCCGCTGGCCGAACGGCTCTCCGCGTACGGTGCCGAGACCGTGACCGTCGCACCGGACCACCTGCTCGGGGAGGCGGACGGGGCCGTGGACGGCGTGCTGTACCTGGGCGCGCTGCCCGGCACCGGCGACACGCCGGTGCTGCCGGACGCCTTCCCCGTCCTGCGGGCGGCCCTGGCCCGCGGCCCGCGCTGGCTGCTGGCCGCCCGGCCCGCCGACGGCGACGACGCGGCACGCTCGGCGGGCCTGCACGGGCTGTTCCGTACGATCGCCCGGGAGTACCCCGACACCGTCGCCCGGGTCGTGACCCTGGAGAACACGGAACCGGCAGCCGTCGCCGACGCACTGCTCACCGAACTGCTCGCTCCCGACCCGGCCCCCGTCGTGCTGCGCACGGCCACCGGCCGGCAGGGCCTGGAACTGGTGGAGGCGCCGCTGGGCGCGCTCGGCAGCACCGGTGCCGGACCGGCGGGGGAGGGGGCCGCCGAGGCCGGCGCGCTGGGCCTGGACCGGGACTCCGTGGTGCTGCTGGTCGGCGGGGCCCGGGGCATCACCGCCAAGTTCGCGGCCACCCTCGCCACCGCCTGCCGCTGCCGCCTCGAACTGCTCGGCCGGACCCCCGCGGCCGCCGGTCCCGAAGCCCCGGACACCGCCGCCGCCCGCACCCCCGCCGAACTCCGCGCGGCCCTCGCCGCCAGGGGCGGCCTGAAGCCCGCCGAGGTCAATCGCGAGGCCGAACTCCTCCTCGCCCAGCGGGAGATCACCGCCACCCTCGACGAACTCGCCGCGCTCGGCAGCGAGGCCCGCTACCACGCCGTCGACTTCCGTGACCGGGACGCCGCGCTCCAGGCGGTCAAGGAGATCCACGCCGACCACGGCCGTCTGGACGGAGTCGTCTTCGCGGCCGGAGTGATCGAGGACCGGCTGATCGCCGAGAAGACCCCCGAGTCCTTCCAGCGGGTCTACGGCACCAAGACGACCGGCGCCGCGACCCTGCTCGCCGCACTGGAGGAACTCCCCGGCGGCCCTGCCTTCGCGGTGCTGTTCGGCAGCGTCTCCGCCGTCCTCGGCAACCGGGGCCAGGCCGACTACGCGGCCGCCAACGACACGTTGGAGAGCCTCGGCGCGGACTGGGCGCGGCGCACCGGCAACCGGGCGCTGACCGTGCACTGGGGTCCCTGGGCACCCACCGGCGGCCACACCGGCATGGTCAGTCCGGAACTGGGGCGCGAGTACGCGCGGCGCGGGGTGCGACTGATCGACCCCGCCGAGGGCACGGCCGCGCTGCTGCGGGAGCTCGCCTGGGGCGCGGAGACCACGCGCGCCGTCGTCTACACCGCGTCGGGCTGGTGAGATGACCGACGACAGCCGGCCTTCGACCGGCGCGGGCGAGCGGGGACCCGGACCGGCCCCCGCGGGTGACGGCGGACGCGTTTCGGCCGGCGCGGGCGGCGGGCGGCAGGTGCCGGTTGCGATCGTCGGGATGGCGGTGCTGCTGCCCGGTGCCGCGGATCTCGACGCGTACTGGCGGAACCTGCGCGACGGCGTGGACGCCATCGGCGAGGTGCCGGACGGGCGCTGGGACGCGGACTACTACCGGCCCGGTTCGGCCACCGGCCCCGCCGTCCCCGACCAGGTGTACTGCCGACGCGGCGGATTCGTGGACGGGCTGGCCGAGGTGGAGGTCACCCGGTACGGGATCATGCCGAACTCCGTCGCCGGTACCGAACCCGACCAGCTGATCGCGCTCGACGTGGCGGCCGCCGCCCTCGCCGACGCGGGCGGCGAGGACCGGCTGCCCGAGCGGCACCGGATCGGCGTGGTGCTGGGCCGGGGCGGTTACCTCACCCCCGGCCTGGTCCGGCTCGATCAGCGGGTCCGCACGGCCGGCCAGCTCGTGCGCACGCTGGGCGAGTTGGTGCCCGGCCTCACCCCCGGCCAACTGGCCCGCGTGCGGGAGGCGTTCACCGAGCGCCTCGGCCCCGCCAGTCCCGAGTCCGCGATCGGCCTGGTGCCCAATCTCGCCGCCTCCCGGATCGCCAACCGCCTCGACCTGCGCGGCCCCGCCTACACCGTGGACGCGGCCTGCGCCTCCTCGCTGGTCGCCGTCGACCAGGCGGTCACCGAACTCACCGCCGGGCGCTGCGACGTGATGCTGGCCGGGGGAGTGCACCACTGCCACGACATCACTCTGTGGAGCGTCTTCTCCCAGCTTCGCGCCCTCTCCCCGAGCGAGCGCATCCGCCCCTTCCACCGGGAGGCCGACGGCATCCTGATCGGCGAGGGCACCGGGGTGGTCGTACTCAAGCGCCTCGCCGACGCCGAAAGAGACGGCGACCGCGTCTACGCCGTGATCCGCGGCACCGGCGTGGCCAGCGACGGCCGTACCGCGGGACTCGTCAACCCCGACCCCGGCGGTCAGACGCACGCCGTACGGCAGGCCTGGCGGGCCGCCGGACTCGACCCCGCGGCACCCCACTCGGTCGGGTTGCTCGAGGCGCACGGCACCGCGACCCCGGCGGGCGACTCCGCCGAACTCGCCACCCTCGCCGAGGTGTTCGGGCCCGCCGAGGAACGCGCGGTGCTCGGCTCCGTGAAGTCGATGATCGGCCACACCATGCCGGCCGCCGGAGTGGCGGGACTGGTGAAGGCCGCCCTCGCACTGCACCACGCGACCCTGCTGCCCACCCTGCACTGCGACGATCCGCACCCGGCCCTCGCCGCCACCCGGTTCCGCACCCTGGACCGGGCCCGGCCCTGGGAGACCGCCCCCGGCCAACCGGTGCGCCGGGCCGGGGTGAACGCCTTCGGCTTCGGCGGGATCAACGCGCACGTGGTGCTCGAAGAGGCGCCGGGCAGACATTCCGTCCCGGCCGCCGTCCCGCTGGGAACATCCGGCAGGGGTGCCGCCGCCCAGGTCACCGAGCCCGAGCGGATCCTCCTCCTCGCCGCCGACACCCCCGAGCGGCTCACCGCCGCCCTCGCCGCCGACGACTCCGCCGTCCTGGCCGCCGGACTCGCCCCGGAAGGGACGCACCCGCAGGCCGGACCGGTGCGCCTGGGCATCGTGGACCCCACCGCCAAGCGGCTCGCCCTGGCCCGTCGCGCGGTCGGCAGGGGCCGCGCCTGGCAGGGCCGCAACGACGTGTGGTTCCGGCCCGCCCCGCTTCTGGGCACCGGCAAGCTGGCCTTCGTCTTCCCCGGCCTGGAAGGCGAGTTCACTCCCCGCGTCGACGACATCGCCACGCATTTCGGCCTCCCCACCGTCACCGCACCCGCTACCGGGGACATGCGGGTCGGCGACGTGGGCCGTCATGGGTTCGGTGTCGTCGGCGTGGGGCGGCTCCTCGACGCGGCGCTGCGCCGGATGGGCGTGGTGCCGGACGCGGTCGCCGGGCACAGCGTCGGGGAGTGGACGGCGATGGTGGTCGCGGGACTCTACTCGGGAGCCCAGGTGGACGCCTTCATGGCCGAGTTCGATCCCGACGCGGTCACCGTCCCAGGGCTCGCGTTCGCCGCGATCGGCGCCCCCGCCGACCGGGTCGTCGCCGCCCTCCGCCTCGACTGGGCGGACGCCGGGATCGTCCTCTCCCACGACAACGCGCCGGGCCAGTCCATGGTGTGCGGTCCGGACCGGGCCGTGGCCGACTTCGTCCGCGCCTTCCGGGCCGACGGCGTGCTGTGCCAGGTGCTGCCGTTCCGTTCCGGATTCCACACGCCGATGCTGGAGCCGTACCTGAGCCCGATCAAGGAGGCTGCCGAGCGCTTCCGGCTGCACCGGCCGGCCGTCCCGGTCTGGTCCGGCACCGTCGCGGCGCCCTTCCCGGAGGGCGAGACGGAGGTACGCGAGCTGTTCGTCCGGCACCTGCTGGAACCCGTCCGCTTCCGGCAGCTGATCGAGGCCATGTACGCCGCCGGGCACCGCACGTTCGTCCAGGCCGGGCCAGGCCGGCTCGCCTCGCTGATCGGTGACATCCTCGGCGACCGCGACCATCTCGCCGTCGCCGCCAACTCCCCGCACCGCCCGGGGATGGCCCAGCTCCGCAGGGTGGCGACCGCGTTGTGGACGGCGGGCGCGCCGGTGGCAGCCGCGGCCCGGGGCGAGGACAGCGTGGCGCTCACTCCGGCCACCCCGGCGACACGCGCCGCGACGACGCCCGTCCACCGCCGCCCCCCGGTACGCCTGGACCTGGACGGCGCCCTGGTGTCGCTGGAGGCCCCGACCCTCGCCGCGCTGAGGACCGAACTGCGCACGCTCACGCGACCCGAGGCGGGCGGGGTCGCGTCGGTACCGGGCGCCGCCTACCCGGTGGCCACGGATTCCTCCCCGCTGGACGACCTCGCTGCCCGGATCCCGGCCGCCGCCGAACTGAGCGCACTCCTGCGGGACACCGCCGACTCGGCTGTCGCCGTACTCACGGCGCTCCACACACCGCCCTCGACTCCGGCCGCACTCGCCCCGGCGTCCCGTACGTCTTCCGCTCCCACCGGACCGAGCACTCCGGCCACATCCACCCCGCCATCCCGTACCACCCCCGCACCCGCCGAAGGCCGCCCCGGGCCCACGCCCGCCCCCGTGCCCCGTACCACCTCCGCCCCCGCTCCCACCCCGGCCGCAGGCCACGTCCCGCACGCCCCCACCCCGGCCTCCCGCACCACCACCCTCCGGGTGTCCCCCGAGGCGATGCCTCATCTCCTCGACCACTGCTTCTTCCCGCAGCGGCCCGGCTGGCCGGTGGTGGAGGACCGGTGGCCGGTCGTCCCGGCGACCACGATCGTGCGGCACATGATGGACGCGGCGGAGGCGGCCACCGGCCTGCGGGCGGTCGCCGTGCACGGAGCCCGTTTCGACCGCTGGCTCACCGCCACACCTCCCGTCGACGTCCCCGTCACCGTCACCCCGGAGGACCCGGGACGGGTCTCGGTCACCTTCGGCCCCACCGCCCGCGCGGTCGTCGAAGTCGCCCCCGCCCACCCGGCGCCACCCGCCGCGCGCACGCGCCCCCCGGCTTCCGAACGCACCCCCGGCCACACCGCCGCCCAGCTCTACTCCGAGCGCTGGATGTTCCACGGCCCCGCCTACCAGGGCGTCTGTGAGCTCACCGCGATCGGTGACCGGCACGTGCGCGGGGTGATCACCACCCCCGCCGCCCCGGGCGCCCTGCTCGACAACGTCGGCCAGATCCTCGGCTACTGGATCATGGCCACCCGTACCGAGCGGACCGTCGTCTTCCCGGTGCAGATGCGGGAGATGCGCTTCCACGGCCCGCATCCCGCCCCCGGCACCGAGGTCGGCTGTCTGGTGCGGATCACCTCGCTCACCGACACCGTCCTGGAGGCGGACGTGGAGCTCACCGTCGGCGAACGGGTGTGGGCGCGGATCGGCGGCTGGCAGGACCGGCGCTTCGACAACGACCCGCAGACCCGCCCCGTCGAGCGCTTCCCCGAGCGCAACACCCTCTCCGAGGCCCGCCCCGGCGGCTGGGCGCTGGTCCACGAACGCTGGCCGGACCTGGCCTCCCGTGAGCTGATCATGCGCAACTCGCTCGCGGGGGCGGAGCGTTCGCAGTACGCCGAGCACGCCCCGCGCGGTCGCAGGCAGTGGCTGCTCGGCCGGATCGCCGCCAAGGACGCGGTGCGGCAGTGGCTGTGGCAGCACGGCGAGGGACCCGTCTATCCGGCCGAACTGCAGGTGGAAAGCGACGAGTTGGGACGGCCCTACGTGGTCGGTGTGCACGGCCGGACGCTGCCCGCGCTGGACGTCTCCCTCGCCCACCGGGCGGAGGCGGCCGTGGCGATCGTGCGGCCGCACACGCCCGGACCCGGCCCGGGCATCGACATCGAAGAAGTCACCCGGCGTGATCCGGCCGCCATGGAGGCCGCCCTCGGCGCGGACGAACTGCGGCTGCTGCACGGTCTCGGCCCGGACACGACCCTCTGGTTCACCCGCTTCTGGGCCGCCAAGGAGGCCGTCGCGAAGGCCGAGGGCACCGGATTCGGCGGCCGGCCGAGAGACTTCACCGTGCTGGAGGCCGCCCCGGACGGCAGCCGGCTGCTGGTCTCGGGCCGGCTGGAACGCGCCTACCCGGTGCGCTGCGCGCCGGTCCGCAATCCCCCCGCACTGCCGGACCGCGACTACGTCGTGGCCTGGACGACCGGACCGGCAGCCGCAGACATCGAGGAGGACCCGCGATGAACCCCACCGAGCCCGAAGTCCGCGCCGACGAGGAGACCGTCCTCGCCGACCTGACGCGGATGCTCCGCACCCTCCTGGAGGAGTACGGCGACGACGACGCCGAGATCGGCATGAGCACCACCTTCAACCGCGACCTGGAGCTGGAGTCCATCGACCTGGTCACCCTCGCCGGTCTCCTGGAGGAGCGGTACGGGAAGCGGGTCAACTTCGCCGAGTTCCTGGCCGGGATGGAGTTCGACGAGATCATCGAGCTGACCGTGGGGCGGCTCGTGGAGTACGTGGTGTGGAGCCTGAAGGCCACGGAGGCGGGCTGAGCCATGGCGATGGTCGACACCGGAGACGTCCGGCTGCACGTACAGAGAATGGGCCCCGCGGAGGGCCGTACGCCCCTCGCCACCGTGGTCCTCGTCCACGGGCTGCTCACCGACAGCCTGGCCAGCTACTACTTCACGGTGGCCCCGGCCTTCGCCGCCTCCGGCCTGGACGTGGTCATGTACGACCTGCGCGGTCACGGCCGCAGCGAGCGTCCCGCCGGCGGCTACACCCTGGACCACAACATCGACGACCTCGAGGCCCTGCTCGACCGCCTGTCGATCACCGGCCCGGTCCACCTCGTCGGCAACTCCTACGGCGGCACCATCGCCTTCGGCTGGGCGGCCCGCCACCCCGGACGCGCCGCCAGCCTCACCCTGATCGAGTCCGAACCCGCCACCGCCGCCTGGGCGGAGAAACTCGGCGGCATCCTGCGCCGGGTGGTCACCGAACTCGCCCACAACGAGCCGGACGCCATCGCCTGGATCACCGCCAACCGCGGCCACAACACCGCCCGGCTGGCCAGGGGCGCGGCCCGGCTCGCCCGGGAGACCAGCCTCGGCCGGGACATCCCGGCCAGCCGGGTCCTGACCGAGGACCAGATCAGTGCCGTACGCTGCCCGGTCCTCGGGGTGTACGGCGGTGACTCGGACCTGGTGGAGGTGGTCCCGCTGAAGAAGAACCTGCTGGCGGACTACCGTTCGGTGGTGCTGCCCGGGCACGAGCACTCGGTGCTGGTCGAGGCGTCCGGCACGGTCGGCGGACACATCCTGGAGCTGATCCACTCGGTCAGCCGGACGCGGGCGGCCGGGGTCCGGTGAGCGGCTTCCTGTTCGTCGTACCGCCCCTGGTCGGGCACATCAACCCGGCCGTCGGGGTCGCGGCCGAGCTCGTCGCCCGTGGCCACCGGGTGGCCTGGGTCTGCCCGGACGCCGACCTGGTCCGCAGGCTGGCGGGACCGGACGCCACCGTGTTCCCGTGCGCGGGTGCCGCCACGGGCGAGCGGCCGGCCGACCTGCGGGGCGCGGAGGCGCTGAGATTCCTGTGGGAGTGGTTCCTGGTACCGCTCGCGGACGCGATGGCACCCGGCGTACGCGCGGCCGTCGAGGAGTTCCGCCCCGCCGTCGTGGTCGCGGACCAGCAGGCCTTCGCGGGCGCCCTGGTGGCCGAGCGGCTCGGGCTGCCCTGGGCGACCTCCGCCACCACCTCCGCCGAGTTCGGGGGTGCCTACGACGGTGTCCCCAAGGTCGCCGCATGGCTCGGAGACCGGCTCGCCGAACTGCGGGAGCGCATCGGCGACCCGGGCGGCACGACCGATCCGCGGTTCTCGCCGCACCTGACCCTGGCCTTCACCACCCCCGAACTCGCGGGCCCCACCGGCCGGCCCGCGGTCCGCCACGTCGGACCGTCGATCTCCGCCCGGCCGGCGGCCGAGGGCTTCCCGTGGGAGTGGCTGGACCCGAGCCGGGACCGGGTCCTCGTCTCCCTCGGCACCGCGAACGCGGACGTCGGCGGGCGGTTCCTCGCCGAGTGCGTCAGTGCCCTGCGCGAACGGGCCGACCGGGTCCAGGGACTGATCGCGGACCCGGGCGGCACCCTGCCCCCGGCGACCGACGACAAGGACCTCCTGATCCTGCCCGCCCTGCCCCAACTCCCGCTTCTGGAGCGGGTCGACGCGGTCGTCTGCCACGCCGGCCACAACACCGTCTGCGAGGCGCTGTGGCACGGCGTCCCGCTGGTCGTCGCCCCCATCCGCGACGACCAGCCCGTGATCGCCGGACAGGTCGTCGACGCGGGCGCGGGCATCCGGGTGCGGTTCGGCCGGGTCACCGCCCCGAAGCTGGGCGCGGCCCTCGACACCGTCCTGCACGAACCCGCCCACCGCACGGCGGCGGCCCGGATCCGCACCGCGTTCCGTGCGGCGGGCGGGGCGCCGGTCGCCGCAACCCACCTCGAAGCACTCGCAGTTGAGGAGACCCGATGAGCAAGCCGAGCGAGATCGAGGCGCTGCGCCCCGGCTACCGGCGGGACCTGGCCGACGGCGTCGACCGCTTCTTCGAACCCCGGCGCACCACCTGCCCCTGGTGCGGGTCCGGCCGGCTCACCACCCGCCTGCGCACCACCGACCTGCTCCAGCACAAACCCGGCCGGTTCGTCCTCGACCAGTGCCGGGACTGCCGGCACACCTTCCAGAACCCCCGCCTCAACGAGACCGGCCTGGAGTTCTACTACCGCGACTTCTACGACGGCCTCGGCGAACAGAAGATGAGCGGCACCTTCGGCGGCCGCACCAGGATGTACCGGGGCCGCGCCGAGTCCATGGTCCCGCACGATCCGACCCCCAAGAACTGGCTCGACGTCGGCACCGGGCACGGCCACTTCTGCGAGGCCGCCCGCGAAGTGCTGCCCGGCACGGCCTTCGACGGCCTCGACTTCACCGACGGCGTCCACCTCGCCGCCCGCGAGGGCCGCGTGGAGCACGCCTACCGGGGCGCGTTCCCCGACCTCGCCCCCGAACTCGCCGCCCGCTACGACGTCGTGAGCATGTTCCACTACCTGGAGCACAGCACCGACCCCGACCGTGAACTGCGCGCCGCCCACGAGACGGTACGCCCCGGCGGCCACCTGCTCATCGAGGTCCCGGACCCCGAGAGCCGCTACGCCCGGCTGCTCGGCCGCTGGTGGCTGCCCTGGCTCCAGCCGCAGCACCTGCACTTCATCCCCGTCGCCAACCTCCGCGAACGCCTCACCGGCCTGGGCTTCACCGTCGTCGCCGAGCAGCACGCCGAGGCCCACGACCCCGTCGACCTGCTGGCCGCCGTCTGGCTTGCCCTCGACCGCACCGCCCCGCCGGAGGACGCCCCCTGGCTGCCGGCGGCGCCCGGCGCCCTGCGCAGGACACTGCGCGCCGCCCTGCTCATCGCCGGCATCCCCGCCCTGATCACCGGCACCCTCCTGGACCGCTTCGCGGTCCGGCCCCTCTCGCACCGCCTGCGCGTCTCCAACGCCTACCGCATCGTCGCCCGCCGCGACTGAGGGCGGCTCACAGCACCTTCGCGCGGATCATCGCCGACAGCACCAGGGCGCCCGGGAGCAGCGGCAACCAGTCGGTCAGCACCCGGTAGCCGATCACGGTCGCGGTGGCCACCGCCGGCGGTGCACCGAACGCGGCCAGCGTGAACACCAGCGCCGCGTCCACCGCGACCCCGCCGGGCACCGGTACCGCCCCGCCCGCGGTGCCCGCCGCCAGGTACGCCAGGATCACGTCGCGCCACGACAGGCCGAGCCCGAGCGCCTCCCCGGTGCAGGCCAGCACGCTCGCCTGCACCAGCGGCAGCGCGGCCGCCCCGCCCCACAGGGCCAGCGCCCGGGACGGCCGGGCGTGCACCACCCGGGCGTCGGACAGGGCACACCGCACCAGACCGGTGACCGGCCGCCGCAGCGGTCGTACGACGGCCGCCGCCACGCCCGCCAGCGTCACCACGACGACGACCGGGACCAGCACCATGCCGTCGGGCACCAGCTCGCCCAGCCGCCGCCAGGCCGACGACGACAGCAGGAACATCACCAGCACCACGGTCTTGGCGCCGGACTTGGCCACCGAGTACAGCGCGATCGAGGCCGTGGCCCGCTCCAGCGGGACGCCCCGGGTACGCAGGAAGCGCACGGTCACGGCGTGCGCGCCGAGCCCGGCGGGCAGCGCGTGGTTGGCGGCCCCGGCGGCGAACTGCGAGGCCAGCAGCAGCCCGGGCGGCAGCCGGTCGGGCAGGGCGCCCTGCCGGATGCAGGCGGCCACCACCAAGGTCAGGCAGGTGAGACCGCCCCCGGCCAGCAGCCACCCCGGCTCGGCGTGGGCGAGCCGGGTGGCCCCCTCGTACAGCAGCGACCGGTTGGTCAGGCCCCAGATCACGGCGATCAGCAGGGGCGACAGGCACAGGGTGAGCCGCAGCAGCCGGCCGGCCGCCGAAAGGGCCGACGGGGACCGTACGGGAGGCGCGTCGGAGCCGGACGCGGGCAGGGCGGAGGGCAGTGGCGACAGTGCGGACACGGGGACGTTGTCCTTCCACAGCGGGCCCGGGGTGGGGAGCCACGGGAGAGTGGTACCGCGCCGGAGCCTTCCCGTCCCGTATGACACCCGGATGTCCGAAAACCGAAGGCCGGAGGGCGGGCGGGTGCCGCGGGCGCAGCCCTGCCCGGCCGAACCGGTAGCCTTCCCGGGGAAGGCGCACGCGACAGGGGAGGAACCGGCGGTGCACGTCCAGGAATGGCTCGACTCGGTACCGGCGGTCGCCGTCTACGCCGTGGTGGCGCTCGTGATCGGCCTGGAGAGCCTGGGCATTCCGCTGCCGGGCGAGATCGTCCTGGTCTCCGCCGCGCTGCTGTCCTCACAGCACTCGGACATCAACCCGATCGTCCTCGGCGCGTGCGCCACCGCGGGCGCCGTGATCGGCGACTCCATCGGCTACGCGATCGGGCGCAAGGGCGGCCGCCCCCTCCTCGCCTGGCTCGGCCGGAAGTTCCCCGGACACTTCAGCGAGGGCCACGTCGCCACCGCCGAGCGGTCCTTCGAGAAATGGGGCATGTGGGCGGTCTTCTTCGGCCGCTTCATCGCCCTCCTGCGCATCTTCGCGGGCCCCCTCGCGGGCGTTCTGCACATGCCGTACTGGAAGTTTCTGATCGCCAACCTGCTCGGCGGCATCTGCTGGGCGGGCGGCACGACGGCGGTCGTCTACTACGTCGGCATCGTCGCCGAGGACTGGCTGAAGCGCTTCTCGTACGTGGGCCTGGCGGCGGCGGTACTGGTGGGCGTGGCATCGATGCTGATCGTCCGCCGCAAGGCAAAGAAGGCCCAGGTCCCGCAGAAGGAAGCCGAACCGGTCAGCGCGGGTGAGTGAACCCGCGCGAGAAACCCCCGCGCACCCGCACCGCCACATGACCTACGCATGCACCCCGCGATGCGCCTCAGCCAACTCCGCGTAGAAAGTGCCGTTCAGGGTCACCCCCTCCCGTTCCTCCGCACTCAACTCCCGCCGCACCTTCGCCGGCACCCCCGCCACCAGTGACCCCGGCGGCACCACCATCCCCTGCGGTACCAACGCCTGCGCGGCCACCAGCGACCCCGCCCCGATCACGGCCCCGTTCAGCACGGTCGCCCCCATTCCGACGAGGCAGTCGTCCTCCACGGTCGCCCCGTGCACCACCGCGTTGTGCCCGATGGACACCCGCTCCCCGACGCGCACCGGAAACCCCGGGTCCGCGTGCAGCGTGGCGTTGTCCTGCACGTTCGCCTGCGCCCCCACGGTGATCTTCTCGACGTCCCCGCGGATCACCGCCCCGTACCAGACACTCGCCCCGGCCCTCAGCGTCACGTCCCCGATCACCGAAGCCGTCGGCGCCACGAACACCTCGTCCTCGATCTCCGGCTCGCGCCCGCCGATCCCCACGATCAGTGCCTTGTGCGTCATCACGGTCTCCCGTCGTCGTCGGTCCCCCGCGCAACCTACGCCACCGCCTGGGGCGAAGATCACAGCAGCCCGCCCTCTTGCCGGCGCGCCGCGCTGAGTACCGTGACCCCGTGCCGAAGCCCAAGAACACGTTCTCGTCCTGGCGCCGCCGCCTCGCCCAACGCGCAGTGCACGCGGCCTGGGCCTGGGTGCAGCGCACGGGATCCGTCACCGCGGACCACCCCGGCCGCTTCCGTTTCGGCGCCCTCGGCGAAGCCACCCGCCTCGCCTTCCCGCTCGGCACGGTCTTCGGCGAACCCTGGATCCACCTGGGCTCGCACTGCATCGTCGGCGAACAGGTCACTCTCACCGCGGGCCTGATGCCCGACCTGGACCTCGGCCCCGACCCGATCCTGCGCATCGGCGACGGAGTGGTCCTCGGCCGCGGCAGCCACGTCATCGCGGACACGACGGTCACCATCGGCAGCGACTGCTACTTCGGCCCGTACGTGTACGTCACCTCCACCAACCACTCCTACGACGACCCGCACGAGCCCATCGGCAAGCAGTGGCCGCGCATGGAGCCGGTGGAGATCGGCCCGGGCTGCTGGATCGGCACCGGCGCGGTGATCCTGCCCGGCGCGCGCATCGGCCGGAACGTGGTGGTGGCCGCCGGCGCGGTGGTCCGGGGCACGGTGCCCGACCACGCCGTGGTCGCGGGCGCCCCGGCCCGGGTCGTACGCCACTGGACCCCCGAATCCGGCTGGCAGCCCCCGCTGCGCACCCCCGCGCCGGTGCCGATCCCCGCGGGCATGACCCCGGAGCAGCTCCGCGCCCTGGCGGAGCTGGACGAGGAGGACGTGGCGCGGCTCGCCGAACTGGAGACCGAGGGCTGAGTCCGGCCGCGGCCGGCGCGTGCCGCGGGGGCTGTCGGCGTCCGGTGAGGTGTCGGACCGGGGGACCGGGGCATCGGCGAGGTATGGATGCACAGGCATGGACACTGCGGGGGCGCGGCGAGGCCGCCCGGGCGGCGCACAGTCACGCGCTGGCCGTGGCGGCACGGGCCGGGTTCGCCGGCCGCGGGCTGATCTACGTACTGGTGGGCGTGATCGCCCTGCGGATCGCGTTCGGGCAGGGCGGGGGCGGTGGCCGGCAGGCCGATCGCGGCGGTGCTCTGGAGGAACTGGCCGGCCGGCCCTTCGGGGCGGCGCTGCTGGTGGTCCTGGGAGTGGCGCTCGCGGGCATGGCACTGTGGCGCCTGTCGGAGGCGGTGTTCGGCGCAACGGGACCCAAGGGCGCCGAGCCGTCCAAGCGCGCGGCCGCGGCAGGCCGGTGCGTCTTCTACGTCTTCGCCTGCTACTCGGTGCTGTCGTACGCGGCCGGGGACCGGGGCAGCGGCAGCGGGTCCTCGGACCGGCAGACGCACGACGTCACCGCCACGGTGCTGGGCTGGCCGGGCGGCCAGTGGCTCGTGGGCGTCGCCGGGGCCGGGGTGGTGGCCGCCGGGCTGTGGACGGCCGTGCGGGCCGCCCGGCTGAAGTTCCGGAAGAACCTGCGGACCGCCGCCATGTCCTCGCGGGCCAGGCGGTTCACCGATGCCTTCGGCGTGACCGGCGGTACGGCACGCGGGATCGTCTTCGCGGTCGCCGGGGTGTTCGCGGTCGTCGCGGCCGTCAGGCACCGGCCCGGCGAGGCCAAGGGCATGGACGACACCCTGCGCACGTTCCGCGATCTGCCGGCCGGTCCCTGGCTGCTCGCGGCGATCGCGCTCGGCCTGGCGGCCTTCGGCGTCTTCTCCTGGTGCAACGCGCGCTGGCGCAAGATCTGATGCCGAGAACGGCACCGCTTCGCAGTACAGTTCGGTGAACGGTCAGGTACATCCCGCCGTAGTACATTTGAGCGAACCCCTTACTCGAAAATAGTGGACCGCGATGCCCTCGACGATGGACGGAACGTGTCGGATCTCGACCTGCTGACCCAGTCCCTGGCCCGTAACGTCAAACACTGGCGTGCGGTACGCGGGTTCACCCTGGACGTGCTCGCGGCCCGGGCCGGGGTCAGCCGCGGCATGCTGATCCAGATCGAGCAGGCCCGCACCAACCCGAGCATCGGCACGGTCGTCAAGATCGGCGACGCGCTCGGCGTCAGCATCACCACCCTGCTCGACTACGAGCAGGGCCCGAAGGTCCAGATCGTCCCCCCGGAGAAGGCGGTACGGCTGTGGCACACCGAGGCCGGCAGCTTCAACCGCCTGCTCGCCGGGACCGAGGCGCCCGGCCCGCTGGAGATGTGGGACTGGCATCTGATGCCGGGCGAGAGCAGCCTGTCCGAACCCCACCCCAGCGGCACCGTGGAGATCGTCCATGTCACCGCCGGGGAGCTGACCCTCACCGTGGACGGGGTCGACTACCGGGTGCCGACCGGCGCGAGCGCCTCCTTCGAGGCGAACGCGGCCCATGTGTACGGCAACACCGGGGACGTCCCGATGGAGATGGTCATGACGGTGTCCGTGCCGCCGGTGCCCTGAGCCCGCCGGCGGCGGACTGTCAGCGTGCGGACATGCGCGCACCCGTCGGAGACCTCGACACCGCCCCCCGCTCCCGACTGCCTCGACGAGCTGATCTCCCCGGTCGCCGACGCCGTACGCCACTGGTCCGGGTCCGTTCCCGCGGAGCGGATCGTCTACGTCGACACCGGTCCCGCGGTGGGCGGAGACCGCCGTCTTCGACGAGCACTACGGGCGTGAACCGCTGGAGCAGTCGGCCACTGCTGACCGCGGCCCTCAACGAGGCCGGACGGCGCGGCTGGTCCGATCCCGCCGTCCTCGCCGGGGCGGCCCTGGCCGCGCTGGCCGCCGCGGGCTTCGCGGTGCGCGAGCGGCTGGCCCGTTCGCCCGCCCTGCCACCGAGCCTGCTGCGCTCCCGCGCGCTGGGCGGTGGCGCCGTGATCGGCCTGCTGTTCAACTTCGGCTTCTACGGCATGGTGTTCACCGCCAGCCTGGAGTTCCAGCACCAGCGCGGCTTCAGCGCCCTCGGTACCGGTCTCGCGCTGTTCCCGGCGGTGGCGATGACCATGTTCGCCTCCGTCCTGTCCGGGCGGCTGGCCCGCCGCACCGGCGATCGTCCACTGGTGGTCTCCGGCATGCTCCTTGCCGCCCTGGGACTGGCCGGCTGGGCCGCGGCGGGACCGGACCCCGCCTACCCGCTGCTGGTGGCCCCCATGATGGCCGCGGGGTTCGGGACCTCCTTCGCCCTCACCGGGGCGACCGCCACGGTGATGGGTGCGGCGCCCGAGGCGTACTCGGGCGCCGCCTCCGCCCTGTTCAACACCACCCGTCAGATCGGCAGCGCCACCGGCGTCGCGCTCGGCGGCAGCCTGCTCGCCACGGCCGCCGACTACGGCACCGGCCTGCGGACCAGCATGGCGGTGGGCGCACTCGCCTACCTGGCCGCCGCAGGCCTCGCCCGGCTGTGCGTGCCGACCCTGCCGACACGGGCTCGGGAGGAGCAGGCCTCGCAAGGGCGGCCGAGGTAGAAGGCGCCGGGGGAGAAGGGGCCGAGGAGGAACAGGCCGGCAGAGGCAGGTCGAGAGACAGGCCTAGGGCGACACGGCGTGGTGCGCCAGTGGCAGGTGCGGGTCCGCCTCGCCATGACCCGGTGCCGGATCCGCGTGCACCAGGGCCGCCGTCAGCCTCGGTACGGCGTGCAGCAGCGCATGCTCGGCCTCGACGGCGATCGCGTGCGCCTGCCGTACGGTCGCCTCGCCGTCGACCACCACCGCGACCTCGGCGCGCAGCCGGTGCCCGATCCACCGCAGCCGCAGCTCACCCACCGCACGCACCCCCGGCACCTCGCGCAGCGCCCGCTCGGCCCGGTCCACCAGCTCCGGGTCCACGGCGTCCATGACCCGCCGGAACACCTCGCGCGCCGCGTCCCGCAGCACCAGCACGATCGCGGCGGTGATCGCCAGCCCGACGAGCGGGTCCGCGAGTTGCCAGCCGAGCGCCGAACCGGCGGCGCCCAGCAGCACGGCCAGCGAGGTGAAACCGTCGGTACGCGCGTGCAGCCCGTCGGCGACCAGCGCGGCCGAGCCGATGTCCCGGCCCACCCGGATCCGGTACCGGGCCACCCATTCGTTCCCGGCGAAGCCGGCCAACGCGGCCACCGCGACGGCCGGCAGATGGGCGACGGGGCGCGGATCCAGCAGCCGTTCGACCGCCGTCCAGGCGGCGAAGGCGGCCGACGCGGTGATCGTCAGCACGATCGCGAGGCCCGCGAGATCCTCCGCCCGCCCGTAGCCGTAGGTGAAACGGCGGTTCGCCGCCCGCCGCCCGAGCACGAAGGCGATCCCCAGCGGTACGGCGGTCAGCGCGTCCGCCGCGTTGTGCACGGTGTCCCCGAGCAGGGCGACGGAGCCGGACGCGGCCACCACGGCCGCCTGGACGAGCGCCGTCGCGCCGAGCACGGCCAGCGACACCCAGAGCGCCCGCATGCCCCGCGCCGAGGACTCCAGCGCCGGGTCGAGCTTGTCGGCCGTCTCGTGGGAGTGGGGGGTGAGCAGGTGCGCGAGACGGTGCCGCAGGCCACCGGGGGAGGGGTGGGAGTGACCATGTCCCGGCTCAAGGCCATGGGCGTGGGCGTCGGCGTGGTGATGGACGTGCCGGTCGGCTGGAGGAGGAGTGTGGTCGTGGTGGTGCCGGTGGTCCGCGGATGCGTGCGTGTGCGCGTGCGCGTGCTCGTGTTCGTGCCGGTCGCTCATGCGGCTCCCCTCTCCGGTGCGCGGGGCGTGGACAGACGGTGCCCTCGACGCCATTATGTGCGTATGAGCGCACGCATGCACCTATCACCTGCGCATCATGCGCATCCGCGCAGCCCCGGCGAGGAGCAGTTCACGCTCGCCGCCGAACTCCTCGCCCTGCTCGGTGACCGCACCAGGCTCACCCTGCTGCACGCCCTGACGACGGGGGAGGCGGACGTCACCACGCTCACCGAGGTGTGCGGCGCCGCCCGGCCCGCCGTCAGCCAGCATCTGGCCCGGCTGCGGCTCGCCGGTCTCGTGGGTACGCGCAAGGAGGGGCGGCGGGTGGTGTACTCACTGCGCCACGGCCATCTGCGCCGGCTGGTCGAGGAGGCGCTGAAGGTGGCGGACCACCGGCTCACCGAGACCGCCGCCGAGGAGCGCCCGGGAGGGGCTCAGTAGGCCGCGGCCGAACCGAGGTACTGCTCGGCGAAGGACGTCGCCGCCGCGCGTGAGGTGAACAGCCTCCGCAGCCGGGCCAGCGTGGTACCGGCCAGGAAGGGATCGCCGGAGGCGGTGCCGTGGTAGATGCCGGACAGGAACCCGGAGAACTCCTGGTAGTCCCAGACCCGGCGCAGACTGGCGTGCGAGTAGCCGAGCAGGCCGGTGTCGTCGTCCTTGGTGACCTGGGCGACGAGCGCGTCGGCCAGCAGGAAGGCGTCGTGCAGGGCGAGGTTCATGCCCTTGGCCGCGATCGGCGCGGTCAGGTGCCCGGCGTCACCCGCCAGCAGGAGGCGGCCGAAGACCAGGGGTTCCACCACGTAGTCGTGCATGTCCAGGACGCGCTTCTCGAGCAGCCGCCCCTCGTTGAGCGGCGGCGCCCCGGCCGCGCCGAGCCGTTGGCGCAGTTCGTGCCAGACCCGGTCGTGGGACCAGTTCTCCGGATCGTCGCCCGGCGGGCACTGGAGGTAGTAGCGGGTCACCTCGGGACTGCGGGCCATGTGCCCGGCGAAACCGTTCGGATGGACGCCGAACAGCACGCAGTCGGAGGACGGCGGTGCCTCGGCGAGCAGCGCCAGCCACCCGACGCCGTAGTCCCGGCGTGAGATCCGCACCCGCCCGTCGGGTATCGCGTCCCGGGTCACCCCGCGCGCGCCGTCGCAGCCGGCGACGAACTCGCAGCGAAGAAGGTGCCGTTGCCCGGTCGCCGGGTCGCTGTACGAGACGGTGGGCCTGTCCGTCTCCAGGTCGTGCAGCCGGACGTCCCGCACCCCGAACCTGATGTCCCCGCCGCGCACGTCGGCGTACTCCCGCACCAGGTCGGTCACCAGCAACGGCTGCGGGTAGACGTAGTGGTGATGGCCGGTCAGTTCGGCGTAGTCGAAACGGAAGCGCTCGTCGGCGAAGCGGAACTCGCACGTGTCGTGGACCTGCGCGCGGGCCGACAGGGCGTCGGCCAGACCGTGGTCCCGCAGGCCGCGCACCACCCGTTCCTCGATGACCCCGGCCCTCGGTCGGGTCTCGATGAACTGCCTGCTCTCGGTCTCCAGGACCACACAGTCGACGGCGGCGGCCCGCAGGATGTTCCCGACGGTCAGCCCGGCGGGTCCTGCGCCCACGACGACGACCGTACGGCGTTCCTCTGACGGGGAGTTGGGATTCACCCCCGCATTATGACGGGGTCCCGTCAGCCACGGCAGTGCCACCGTGGCTGACGGGACGTGGAGGGGCGTGGCGGGTCAGTGCACCGGGGCGTCGGTGACCACGACCTCGTCGATGCTGCGCTCGATGTCCTCCGTCGTGGAGGCGGTCGCCTTGGCCCAGTAGTAGATGACGACCGAGAAGGCGGCGATGACCAGGATGTCCCACCACAGGGCGATGTGCCCCTGGCCGCCGAATCCGCCCTGCCAGGAGATCAGGCCCATGCCGACCAGGTAGACGGGCAGCCACTGGGCTGCCTTGAAGTCCAGCCTGGGCGCGTCCGGCAGGTTCTTGTTGATGGCGTAGAGCGCGTAGCCGCCGAGCAGCAGGTAGCCGAGGACGATCGCGATGCCGAGCCGCCACAGGGTGCCCCAGCCGGACCAGTAGATGATCAGGTTGGCGACCACGAACGACAGCGGGGAGATCGCCTTTCCGAAGGGGAGCCGGTACGGACGCTCCAGGTGCGGCAGCTTGTCGGTGAACACGCCGTACGCCAGCGGCGCACCGGCGTACATCAGCACGCTCGCGGAGGTGATGAAGCCGACCAGCTGCTGCCAGCTGGGGAACGGCAGGAAGCAGATCAC
>NZ_JBEYFC010000108.1:0-22199 GCF_040634175.1 Streptomyces sp. NPDC007162 | reverse complement strand
GAGGGCTACGTGGTGGGCCAGGAGCCCGCCAAGAAGGCCCTCTCGGTCGCGGTGTACAACCACTACAAGCGCGTCCAGGCCGGTGAGAACGGCGGCGCCCAAGGCCGCGACGACGCCATCGAGTTGGCGAAGTCCAACATCCTGCTGCTGGGCCCCACCGGCTCCGGCAAGACCCTCCTGGCGCAGACCCTGGCCCGCATGCTGAACGTCCCGTTCGCGATCGCCGACGCGACCGCGCTGACGGAGGCCGGCTACGTGGGCGAGGACGTCGAGAACATCCTGCTCAAGCTGATCCAGGCCGCCGACTACGACGTCAAGAAGGCCGAGACCGGGATCATCTACATCGACGAGATCGACAAGGTCGCGCGGAAGAGTGAAAACCCGTCGATCACCCGGGACGTCTCCGGCGAGGGCGTCCAGCAGGCCCTGCTGAAGATCCTCGAAGGCACCACGGCCTCCGTCCCGCCGCAGGGCGGCCGCAAGCACCCGCACCAGGAGTTCATCCAGATCGACACGACGAACGTGCTGTTCATCGTGGGCGGCGCGTTCGCCGGACTGGAGAAGATCATCGAGTCCCGGGCGGGCGCCAAGGGCATCGGCTTCGGCGCCACCATCCGCTCCAAGCGGGAGCTGGAGGCCAAGGACCAGTTCGAGGACGTCATGCCCGAGGACCTGGTCAAGTTCGGCATGATCCCCGAGTTCATCGGCCGTCTCCCCGTCATCACCAGCGTCCACAACCTGGACCGGGAAGCCCTCCTCCAGATCCTCGTCGAGCCGCGCAACGCGCTGGTCAAGCAGTACCAGCGCCTCTTCGAACTCGACGGCGTGGAGCTGGACTTCGAGCGCGAGGCCCTGGAGGCCATCGCCGACCAGGCCATCCTCCGCCAGACCGGCGCCCGCGGCCTGCGCGCCATCATGGAGGAGGTCCTGATGTCGGTGATGTACGAGGTGCCGTCCCGCAAGGACGTGGCCCGCGTCGTCATCACGGCCGACGTCGTCCACTCCAACGTCAACCCGACCCTGATCCCCCGCGACGCCCGCGGCCGGGGATCGGGCGAGCAGAAGTCGGCGTAACCGCGTCAGCACGAAAGCGCCGGGCCCACCTCGAAGGGGGCCCGGCGCTTTCGTCTTCCTCCGCCCGCCTACCTGGCGACGCGCACCTCACCCCGTACGTCGGCGGCGATCTTCGCCGACTCGTCGACGCTGTACGACGTGACCGCCGCCGTCGGCTCCACCATGCCGATGGTGCTGTAGTCAGCCCAGATGCACAGGTACGCCGTCTGGGCCTTGCCGGTGAGCTGGTTCTTGCCCTTCGCCTGCTGGCACTTCATCACCGCGCCGTCCAGGCCGGCCGGGGACACGGACTGCGCGTCGCCGACGAACTGCACGCTGTTGTCCGAGCTGCCGTCCTTCTTCATGTTCGCGAAGGTGGCGTCCAGCGCGGCCTGCGGGTCCTTGACCGTGCCGTAGACCCCGAACAGGGTGACGTTCTCGGCGGTCTGCGCCTTCGCCACGGCCGTCGGGTCGCTGGTGTTCAAGGACTTCAGGTCGACGGTCGAGTAGATCGCGGTGACCGAGGTGGCGTCGGTGACACCGGTCTTGGCGAGGTCCTTCGCGTCGCTCGAACTCGCCTTCTGCTCGCTGGAGTCACCCACCCGCTTGTACTTCGCGGACAGCAGCGAGGCCGGCGCGGTCAGCTTGTGCGGCCCGTCGTCCTTCAGCGCGCCGGATCCGCTCCCGCCGAGCACGAAGTACGCCCCCACGCCGATCGCCGCCACCACGGCCACCGCCCCGATGACCAGTCCCGTCTTCTTCTTCCCGCCGCCCGGAGCCGGCGGCTGCGGAACGCCGTAGGGCTGCTGGCCGTACGGCGGCTGGCCGTAGGGCGGCGGCTGCTGACCGTACGGGTTCTGCTGCGGGGGAACGCCCTGCTGCGGGTAGCCGTACCCCGGCTGCGGGGGCTGCTGCCCATACGGCCCGGGCTGTGCCGGCGGGGCCTGCTGGGGGTAGCCGTAGCCGGGCTGGGGAGCCTGCGGCGGCCCGCCGTACGGGCCCGGCTGCTGCCCGTACGGTCCCGGCTGCTGAGGCGGCGGCCCCCCGTACGGGCCCGGCTGGGTGTAGCTCATCTCTGGGTTCCCCTCCAGATGCTTATGTGTTCCTGACATCCTGGCTCAGTCACAGGGGACCCACGGCACGGGGGTCTTCGCCGTTACAGAACAAACGCGTTTCGGGACAGCCCCGCAACACCTCTAAACTGAGCCCGTGACCGAGAACGCTCAGCAGCAGCCCACAGCGCCCAGCACCGAACTGCCGACCCAGTACGCGCCGGCCGATGTAGAGGGGACGCTGTACGAGCGCTGGGTAGAGCGCGGTTACTTCGCGGCCGACGCCAAGAGCGACAAGCCCGCGTACACCATCGTCATCCCCCCGCCGAACGTCACCGGCTCGCTGCACCTGGGCCACGCCTTCCAGCACACGCTGATGGACGCGCTGACCCGCCGCAAGCGCATGCAGGGCTTCGAGGCGCTGTGGCTGCCGGGCATGGACCACGCCGGCATCGCCACCCAGAACAAGGTCGAGCAGCAGCTCGCCGAGGAGGGCAAGTCCCGCCACGACCTGGGCCGCGAGGAGTTCGTCGAGCGGGTCTGGCAGTGGAAGGAAGAGTACGGCGGCAAGATCCTCGGCCAGATGCGCCGCCTCGGCGACGGCGTCGACTGGGACCGCGAGCGCTTCACCATGGACGAGGGCCTGTCCAAGGCCGTCCAGACCATCTTCAAGAAGCTCTTCGACGACGAGCTGATCTACCGCGCCGAGCGCATCATCAACTGGTGCCCCCGCTGTCTGACGGCCATCTCGGACATCGAGGTGGAGTACCAGGAGGACGACGGCGAGCTGGTCTCCATCAAGTACGGCGAGGGCGACGAGACGCTGGTCGTCGCCACCACCCGTGCCGAGACGATGCTCGGTGACACGGCGGTCGCCGTCCACCCCGACGACGAGCGGTACAAGCACCTGGTCGGCAAGCGCATCAAGCTCCCGCTGACGGACCGTACGATCCCCGTCGTCGCGGACACGCACGTCGACCCGGAGTTCGGTACGGGCGCCGTCAAGGTCACCCCGGCCCACGACCCGAACGACTTCGCGATCGGCCAGCGCCACGGCCTGGAGTCCATCACCGTGATGGACGAGCGCGCCGTCATCACGGCCCACGGCCCCTTCCAGGGCCTGGACCGCTTCGAGGCCCGTTCCGCGATCGTCGGCGCCCTGCGCTCGCAGGGCCGGATCGTCGCCGAGAAGCGGCCCTACGTCCACTCCGTCGGCCACTGCTCGCGATGCAAGACCACCATCGAGCCGCGCCTGTCCATGCAGTGGTGGGTCAAGGTCGGCCCGCTCGCGAAGGCCGCGGGCGACGCGGTCCGCGACGGCCGGGTCAAGATCCACCCCGAGGACATGTCGAAGCGGTACTTCGACTGGGTCGACAACATGCACGACTGGTGCATCTCGCGCCAGCTGTGGTGGGGCCACCGCATCCCGGTCTGGTACGGCCCGGAGGGCGAGGTCGTCTGCGTCGGCCCCGACGAGCAGCCGCCCGCCGGCGAGGGCTGGACGCAGGACACCGACGTCCTCGACACCTGGTTCTCCTCCGGCCTGTGGCCGTTCTCCACCCTCGGCTGGCCCGAACAGACCGCCGACCTGCGGAAGTTCTACCCGACCGACGTCCTGCTCACCGGCCACGACATCATCTTCTTCTGGGTCGCCCGGATGATGATGTTCGGCCTGTACGCCATGGACGGCGAGGTCCCCTTCCGCACCATCGCGCTGACCGGTCTGGTCCGTGACGAGCGTGGCAAGAAGATGTCGAAGTCCTTCGGCAACGTCGTCGACCCGCTGGACTGGATGGACAAGTACGGCTCCGACGCCGTCCGCTTCACCCTGGCCCGCGGCGCCAACCCCGGCACCGACGTCCCGATCGGCGAGGACTGGGTCCAGGCGTCCCGCAACTTCGCCAACAAGATCTGGAACGCGACCCGGTTCGCGCTGATGAACGGCGCGACCGTCGAGGGCCCGCTCCCGGACGCCGCCGAGATGTCGGCGACGGACCGCTGGATCCTCTCCCGTCTGAACGAGACGGTCGCGGAAGTCGACGCGTACTACGAGGACTTCCAGTTCGCGAAGCTGTCCGACTCCCTCTTCCACTTCGCGTGGGACGAGGTCTTCGACTGGTACGTCGAGCTGTCCAAGACCACCTTCCAGGCGGGCGGCCGGGGCGCCGAGGTCTCCCAGCGCGTGCTCGGCGAGGTCCTCGACGTCACCCTCAAGCTCCTCCACCCGGTCGTCCCGTTCGTCACGGACACCCTGTGGACGACGCTGACCGGCGGCGAGTCCGTCGTGATCGCCGACTGGCCGAAGGACTCGGGCTTCCGGGACCAGGCCGCCGAACGCGAGATCGAGACCCTCCAGTCCGTCATCACCGAGGTCCGCCGCTTCCGCGCCGACCAGGGCCTCCAGCCCGGCCAGCGGGTCCCGGCCCGCCTCACCCTGGTCGGCACCGCCCTCGCCCCGCACGAGGCCGCGATCCGCCAGCTGCTGCGCCTCCAGCCGGAGGGCGACGCGTTCACCGCCACCGCCACCCTGCCGGTCGCCGGCGCCGAGGTCGCCCTCGACCTCTCCGGCACCATCGACGTCGCCGCCGAGCGCAAGCGCCTGGCGAAGGACCTCGCGGCGGCCGAGAAGGAGAAGGCACAGGCGACGGCCAAGCTCGGCAACGAGGCGTTCCTGGCGAAGGCCCCGGACAACGTGGTCGACAAGATCCGCCTCCGCCTCGCCAAGGCGGACGAGGACATCACCCGCCTCCAGACCCAACTGGACCGCCTCCCCGAGGCGTAACCCGGAACGTCCCCGCGGGCGCCCGCCGACCCCACCTCCAGGGACCGCCGGGCGCCCGCCCACGCCCACCCCCGTGCCGCACGCCCCCCGTCGCAGCTCCACCCACCGGCATGCCGCCACCTTCCGGTCCTCCGCGGCCACCGAGCGCGTCGCCCGTCCTCACTCCCCGACCCCCGACACCCCCGGACCACCAACACCCCCCGCCCCCGACACACCGCCGGCCCCCCGACGCAGCCCCGCCCCGGCGCAGACCTGCCCCCCGGCGCAGCCCCGCCGACCGGCCACGCCGCCGCCCGGCAGCCCCTCGCGGTGTCCGTCCGGCCCCGGTCGCTCGTGCACGTTCCCCGACCGCCGCCCCTCGGCCCGGCCCCGCCGACCGGCCCCCCGCGGGTGTCCGTCCGGCCCCCCGTCGCCCGGCCCGCCCCGCGCCGGAGGGGCGACCCCGTGCGCAGCAGCCGTCGGCGGCGACCGGCGCGTACGTGGGTGCGCGTCGCTCCGTAGACTGGTCCCGTGAGTGATCTGCCCCCGCGCGACCCCAACGAGAGTTCCGACGACTTCGACGAGATCATCTCGGCCGAGACGGACCGCGACCCCGATCTCGCGGTGATCGAGGCCGGCAGCCGGACCCTGCGTACCCAGGGCGGTCCGCAGCAGCCCGACGTCCCGGCCCGCCCCGAGGACCCCGAGGTCGACCGGGCCCTGCGCGCGGTGGAGGCGGAACTCGCCACCCGCTGGGGCGAGACCAAGCTGGAGCCCTCGGTCGCCCGGATCGCCGCCCTCATGGACGTGCTGGGCGAGCCGCAGCGCTCGTACCCCTCGATCCACATCACCGGCACCAACGGCAAGACCTCCACCGCCCGCATGATCGAGGCCCTGCTCGGCGCCTTCGACCTGCGTACCGGCCGCTACACCAGCCCGCACGTGCAGTCGATCACCGAGCGCATCAGCCTCGACGGCGCCCCGGTCTCCGCCGAGCGGTTCATCGAGACGTTCGACGACATCAAGCCCTACCTCGACCTGGTCGACTCCCAGCAGGACTACCGGCTGTCGTTCTTCGAGGTGCTCACCGGCATGGCGTACGCGGCGTTCGCGGACGCCCCCGTGGACGTCGCGGTCGTCGAGGTCGGCATGGGCGGCTCCTGGGACGCCACGAACGTCATCGACGGCGACGTCGCCGTGGTCACCCCCATCGACCTCGACCATACCGACCGGCTCGGCGGGACCACCGCGGAGATCGCTGCCGAGAAGGCCGGGATCATCAAGCAGGACGCGACGGTCATCCTGGCCCAGCAGCCGGTGGACGCGGCCCAGGTGCTGCTGAAGAAGGCCGTCGAGGTGGACGCGACCGTGGCCCGCGAAGGCCTGGAGTTCGGCGTCGTCGCCCGTCAGGTCGCCGTCGGCGGCCAGCTGCTCACCCTGCGCGGCCTGGGCGGCGAGTACAACGGGATCTACCTCCCGCTGCACGGCCCCTACCAGGCCCACAACGCGTCCGTCGCGCTCGCTGCGGTCGAGGCGTTCTTCGGGGTCGGCTCCCAGCGCCCCGAGCCCCTCGACATCGACACGGTCCGCAAGGCGTTCGCCGCGGTCTCCTCGCCGGGCCGTCTCGAAGTCGTACGACGCTCTCCCACCGTCGTCCTGGACGCCGCGCACAACCCGGCCGGCGCCCGCGCCACCGCCGAGGCCGTCGGCGAGGCCTTCGACTTCAGCCGGCTGATCGGCGTGGTCGGGGCCAGCGCCGACAAGAACGTCCGGGGCCTGCTGGAGGCCTTCGAACCGGTCTTCGCCGAGGTCGTGATCACCCAGAACACCAGCCACCGCGCGATGGACGCGGACGAACTGGCCGCGATCGCCGTCGAGGTGTTCGGCGAGGACCGCGTCCAGGTCGAACCGCGGCTGCCGGACGCCCTGGAGGCCGCGATCACCCTGGCCGAGGAGGAGGGCGAGTTCGCCGGCGGCGGTGTGCTGGTCACCGGCTCCGTCATCACCGTGGGCGAGGCCCGACTGCTCCTCGGGAGGCGCTGACCATGCGCACGCTGTGTTCCTCCACGCTGATCGGCGAGTTCTTCGTGATCGGCTTCGCCGCCCTGGTCGCCATGAAGGACCCCGACCTGTCCACCGCCACGGTGTGGCTGGTCAGCGGCATCGCGATGGTCCTGTGCGTGGCCCTGTGCGGGGTGATCACCCGCCCGGGCGGCGTCGCCCTCGGCTGGGCCCTGCAGCTCGCCCTGGTCGCCTCCGGCGTCTTCGTCCCGACGATGTACTTCCTGGGCGCGGTCTTCGCGGGACTGTGGTGGGCCTCGGTGCACTACGGCCGGAAGATCGACGAAGCCAAGGCCCGCTTCGCGGCGCAGGCCGAGGCCTCCGAGGCCCCCTCCGCACCTGACGCTGCGTAACGGGCCCCCGGACCCGCCCTGTAGCCTGCCCTCACCGCACACGTCAGTACCCGAAGGAGCCCTCGTGACCCAGCGCACCCTCGTCCTGCTCAAGCCCGACGCCGTCCGTCGCGGCCTGACCGGCGAGATCATCGGCCGTATCGAGCGCAAGGCCGGCTGGCAGATCACCGCGCTGGAACTGCGCACCCTGGACCGGGCCACCCTGGAGCAGCACTACGGCGAGCACGTCGGCAAGCCGTTCTACGAGCCGCTGGTCGAGTTCATGTCCTCCGGCCCGGTCGTCGCCCTGATCGTCGAGGGCGAGCGGGTCATCGAGGGCATCCGCGCCCTCGCCGGCCCCACCGACCCGATCGCCGCCGCGCCCGGCTCCATCCGCGGTGACTTCGGCGTGATCGTCCGTGAGAACCTGATCCACGCGTCCGACTCCGAGGAGTCCGCCGAGCGCGAGGTCAAGATCTTCTTCCCGGGCCGCGCATAGCCCCACGGGGCCCGGTGCGCCCCCTACGGAGTTTTCGTGGATCTTTCTGATGTGGCGTCAGTCGGTCGATCCGCATGACCTGGGGCGGTCGAACGATTTCGGCCGTCCCTCGGCATATGCGTGCCGATCGGGGGAACGCATGGCCCCGTTGGACCGTCTCCACAAGCGAGGCGGCCCCGTGCATGCTGACAATGGCGAAGACCCTCGCGCAGTGTTCGTGCAGGCGCGTCTACGATGGAAGCCTTCACGTCACAGCACCCACTTCGCCGACCTGAAATGCCCTCAAAAGCTCCCGGGAAGGCCAGACGAATCCTGATGGGGAACTCAATGTCGTTCATCGGCCGTGACATGGCTGTCGACCTCGGGACCGCCAACACGCTGGTGTACGTCAGGGGTCGCGGGATCGTACTCAACGAGCCGTCCGTCGTCGCGATCAACACGAACACCGGTGGAATTCTCGCGGTCGGCGCGGAGGCGAAGAAGATGATCGGGCGCACGCCCGGCAACATCGTCGCCGTCCGGCCGCTGAAGGACGGCGTGATCGCCGACTTCGAGATCACCGAGCGGATGCTCCGCTACTTCATCCTGAAGATCCACAAGCGGCGCTACCTCGCGCGCCCGCGCGTGGTCGTGTGCGTGCCCTCCGGGATCACCGGTGTCGAGCGCCGCGCGGTCATCGAGGCGTCCTCGCAGGCCGGTGCCCGCCAGGTGCACATCATCGAGGAGCCCATGGCCGCCGCCATCGGCTCCGGTCTGCCGGTCCACGAGGCCACCGGCAACATGGTGGTGGACATCGGCGGCGGCACCACGGAGGTCGCGGTCATCTCGCTCGGCGGCATCGTCACCGCCCAGTCGATCCGCGTCGCCGGCGACGAACTGGACAACGCGATCATCCAGCACATCAAGAAGGAGTACAGCCTCCTCCTCGGTGAGCGGACGGCCGAACAAATCAAGATCACGATCGGTTCCGCGTACGAACTCGACTCCGACGAACACACCGAGATCCGCGGCCGGGACCTGGTGTCCGGCCTGCCGAAGACCGTCGTCATCTCCGCCGCCGAGGTCCGCAAGGCGATCGAGGAACCGGTCAACGCGATCGTCGACGCCGTCAAGACCACCCTCGACAAGTGCCCGCCGGAGCTGTCCGGCGACATCATGGACAGGGGAATCGTCCTGACCGGTGGCGGAGCCCTGCTGCGCGGTCTGGACGAGCGGCTGCGCCGGGAGACCGGCATGCCGATCCACATCGCCGAGGACCCGCTGGACAGCGTGGCGCTCGGCTCCGGCAAGTGCGTCGAGGAATTCGAGGCGCTCCAGCAGGTCCTGGACGCCCAGCCGCGCAGATGAGGTATCTCTTCGATTCCGCCGTACGAGATGATCTCCTCTCGTGCGGCGGATCGTTGATATAGAGGCATAAGCTCACACAAAACGAGCGCTGTTCACCCAACTCCCCATACAACAAGCTCCCCAAGTTCCTATTGAGGAAGGCACGGCCGCCGCACGTGAGGGACACGAAAGAGAGCCGGCTGCTCCTGGTGCTGCTGATCGCCATCGCGTTCGCGTTGATCACGGTGGACATCCGAGGGGGCCGGAACTCCCCGGTCGACGGCGCCCGGCAGGCCGCGGCCGCGGTCTTCGGCCCGATCGAGAACGGCATGTCGACGGTCGTGGACCCGGTGGGCAACGCCGTCTCCGCCATCCGCGACTCCGGCGGACGGCACGACCGCCTCGCCCGGCTGGAGAACCAGAACGCCGCCCTCAAGGCGAAGCTCGGCAGCGACGACCGCAACCGCAGCCGCCTGCGCCAGCTCGACAAGATGCTCAACATCGCCGCCGAGGGCCAGTACGGCATCAAGGGCGCCCAGGTCATCGCCATAGGGTCGGCACAGGGCTTCTCCTGGACCATCACCATCGACGTCGGCTACAACGACGGCATCAAACGGGACATGACCGTCCTCAACGGCGACGGCCTCGTCGGCCGCGTCACCACCGTCGGCCCCGACGCCTCCACCGTGCTGCTCGCCAACGACCCCGACTTCACCGTCGGCACCCGCATGGAGGGCAGCGACGAACTCGGCTTCGCCTCCGGACAGGGCGACCGCCCGCTGCGCGTCGAACTCCTCAACGGCAAGGCCGAGGTGAAGAAGGGCGACCGGCTCGTCACCTTCGGCTCCCAGGCCGACAAGCCCTTCGTGCCCGGCGTCCCGGTCGGCACCGTCACCGGCGTCGACCCCTCCAACGGCGGCCTCACCCGCACCCTGTACGTCACGCCGTTCGTGTCCTTCACCAAGCTCGACGTCGTCGGCGTGGTCGTCGAGGCACCGAAGAAGGACCCACGCGACGAGGTGCTCCCGGCCAAGCCCAAGCCGACCCCGACCCCCACGGTGACCGTCACGGTCACCCCGTCCGCGGACGCGAGCGCCAACGCGTCCGACACCACCGGCCAGCAGCAGTAGGAGCTGAATCCCCATGCGTGTCAACCGGCTCCTGCTCTCCTCCGCGCTCATCGTCGTCGCCCTGGTGATCCAGGTGAGCGTCCTCGCCCGCCTGCACCTGCCCGGCGCCGTCCCCGACCTGATGCTCCTCACCGTCCTCGGCCTCGCCATGGTCTACGGCCATGTGGGCGGCGCCCTCGTCGGCTTCGGCGCCGGCCTCCTCGCCGACCTCGCCCCGCCCGCCGACCATGCGGCCGGCCGCTACGCCCTGGTGCTCTGCGTCGTCGGCTACTTCGCGGGCCTGATCAAACCGGAGAACGGCCGGCTGAAGTCCGCGACCGGCCCGATGCTCGTCGTGGTCGCCGCCGCCGTCGGCTCCACCCTGCTGTACGCGGGCGTCGGCGCCCTCGTCGGCGACACCGCCGCCCGGCACGTCGGCATGACCAGCCTGCTGATCACGGCCGCCCTGTACGACCTGCTGCTCGCCCCGTTCGTGGTCCCCGGCGTCATGGCCCTGGCCCGGCGCGCCGACAACGACCCCCTCGCGGAGGCCAACTCCGGTACCAAGGCCGGGAACGTCTCCTCGGGCTGGATCTCCTCCGGCACCGGACTGCGCGTCGGCGGCCAGCGCGGCGCCCTCGGCTCCCTGAAGGCCAGGGCCCGCACCCGCAACGTCCGGGTCGGCCGCATCAAGGGGGTCAAGCGCCTGTGAACACGGGGGAGTCGGGCGACGGAGCCGTTCACAGCTCCGTCGGATATGACACGAACACACACCGCTGAGAGGGGGAGGCAGCCCAGTGACCAACATTCCCGAGACCGGTCGGACCCCACGGGTCCAGATCCGTCTCGTCGTCATCCAGATCCTCGTCCTGTCCCTGCTCGGCACCCTCGGCGGCCGCCTGTGGTACCTGCAGATCCGTGAGGGCGCCGCGTACCAGAAGGAGGCCTCCGGCAACCACGTCCAGCAGGTCGTCGACCCCGCGGTGCGCGGCTCGATCCTGGACGCGCGCGGGGTGCCGCTGGCCGACAACGAGACCCGCCTCGTCGTCTCCGCCTCCCGCACCGACCTGCTCAAGCAGAAGGACGACGGCAAGGCGGTCCTCACCAAACTCGCGGGCGTCCTCGGCATGAAGCCCGGGGAGGTCCTGCAGAAGGTCCGCCTCTGCGACGCCAAGACCCCCCAGCCCTGCTGGAACGGCTCGCCGTACCAGCCGATCCCCATCACCGACGAGGCCACCGCCAAGCAGGCCCTGCAGATCCGCGAACGCTCCGAGGACTTCCCCGGCATCACCGCCGAACCCGAGGCCGTGCGCCGCTACCCGGCCCCCGGCAAGTCCCACACCGCCCAGGTCCTCGGCTACCTCTCCCCGGTCACCGACGACGAGATCCAGCAGGCCAAGGACACCTCCTCCCCGTACCTGCGCTCCGACATGGTCGGCCGCTCAGGCCTGGAGCGCGAGTACGACAAGGAACTGCGCGGCAAGGCCGGCGTCACCCGCTACGAGGTCGACAACCTCGGCCGCGTCATCGGCAAGGCCAAGTCCGACGCCGCCGAACCCGGCGCCAACCTGGTCACCAGCATCGACTCCCGCGTCCAGCGCGTCGCCGAGTACGAGCTGGACAAGGCCATGAAGACCGCCCGCCAGCAGTACGACGACATCACCCACGAGAACTACAAGGCGGACTCGGGCGCCGTCGTCGTGATGGAGGCCAAGACCGGCCGCATCGTCGCCATGGCCTCCGCGCCGGACTACGACCCGAACGTCTGGGTCGGCGGCATCTCCGCCAAGGACTACAAGGCCCTCACCGGCAAAAACTCCGACTACCCGCTGCTCAACCGGGCCATACAGGGTCAGGCCGCGCCCGGTTCGACGTTCAAGGTGGTCTCCACCGCCGCCGCGGTCCAGGCCGGCTACGCCTGGGACGGCGGCTACCCCTGCACCAGCTCCTATTCGGTGGGCGGCCAGGTCTTCAAGAACTTCGAGGGCGAGAACTTCGGCGACATCTCCCTGGGCCGCGCCCTGGAGGTCTCCTGCGACACCGTCTTCTACGGCCTCGCCGACCGCGAGTGGAAGAGGGACGGCGGCATCAACCCGAAGAAGGGCGAGCCCAAGGACTGGTTCTTCAAGACCGCCCACGAGTTCGGCCTCGGCAAGGAGACCGGCGTCGACCTGCCCAACGAGGTCACCGGCCGGGTCCCCGACCGCCAGTGGAAGCTCGACTACTGGAAGGCCAACAAGGACGCCTGGTGCAAGTCCGGCAAGAAGGACGGCAGCTACGTCGAGCGCATCGAGTACGAGAACTGCCTCGAAGGCAACAAGATGCGCGAGGGCGACGAGATCAACTACTCCATCGGCCAGGGCGACACCCTCGTCACGCCGATCCAGGAGGCCATGATCTACGGCGCCGTCGCCAACGGCGGCACCGAGTACCAGCCGACCATCGGCAAGGCGATCATCAGCGCCGACGGCAAGTCCGTCCAGGAGATCAAGCCCAAGGCCGTCCGCAAGCTGCCCGTCAGCCAGGCCACCCTCAGGGGCATGGACGACGCCTTCGCCGGCGTCATCACCCGCGGTACCGCCGCCTGGAAGTTCAACGGCTGGCCCCAGGACAAGATCGCCCTGCACGGCAAGACCGGCACCGCCGAGGTCTACGGCAAGCAGACCACCTCATGGCTGGCCACCTACAGCAAGGACTACACGGTCATCATGACCATCGCCCAGGCCGGTACCGGTTCCGGTGCCTCCGGCGAGGCGGTCCGCAACATCTACAGCGCGCTCTACGGCGTGTCGGCCGACGGCTCCATCGACAAGAACAAGGCGCTGCTCCCCACCCCGCAGCAGGGCCTGCCGAAGGTCCGCACCGACGGCACCATCGCCTCCCCGAAGGTCTCCAGGGACCCGGCGAAGGACTTCCAGGCCTCGCAGCAGGGCGACCAGCAGAACGGCGGCCAGACCCCGGCCGCCACCACCGCCTCCCCGTCGGCGGGCAACCGCACCACCCGCAGGAAACCGCGCAGGCGCGGAAGCCGGAGGATGCTCACATGACCGGCGTCAACAGCTTCTCCGTCTCCGGGTACGGCCCGGCACGCCCCGGCTGGACCCGGGTCTTCGCCCGCGACTCGCTGGCCCGCCGGCTGGACTGGCCGATGCTGCTGGCGGCCGTCGCGCTGTCCCTGCTCGGCTCCCTGCTGGTCTACTCCGCGACCCGCAACCGCACCGAGATCAACCAGGGCGACCAGTACTACTTCCTGGTCCGGCACCTGATGAACACCGGCATCGGGCTCGCCCTGATGATCGGCACCATCTGGGTCGGCCACCGCCAGCTGCGCAACGCCGTACCGATCCTCTACGGCCTGTCGCTGGTCGGCATCCTCGCGGTGCTCACCCCGCTCGGCGCCACCATCAACGGCAGCCGCAACTGGATCGTCTTCGGCGGCGGCTTCTCGCTGCAGCCCGCCGAGTTCGTGAAGATCACGATCATCCTGGGCATGGCGATGATACTGGCGGCACGGGTCGACGCCGGGGACAAGAAGTACCCCGACCACCGGACCGTCCTGCAGTCCCTCGGGCTGGCCGCGGTCCCGATCATGGTCGTGCTCCTCATGCCCGACCTCGGCACGGTCCTGGTCATGGTGACGATCATCCTCGGCGTGCTGCTCGCCTCCGGCGCCTCCAACCGCTGGGTCTTCGGCCTGCTCACCGCCGGCGTGATCGGGTGCATCGCGATCTGGCAGCTGCACATCCTGGACGAGTACCAGATCGCCCGCTTCGCCGCCTTCGCCAACCCGAGCCTCGACCCGGCAGGCGTCGGCTACAACACCAACCAGGCCCGGATCGCCATCGGCTCCGGCGGCCTGACCGGCGCCGGCCTGTTCCACGGCTCGCAGACCACCGGCCAGTTCGTCCCCGAGCAGCAGACCGACTTCGTCTTCACGGTCGCGGGGGAGGAGCTCGGCTTCGTCGGCGCGGGCCTGATCATCCTGCTCCTCGGCGTCATCCTGTGGCGCGCCTGCCGCATCGCGCGCGAGGCGCCCGAGCTGTACGGCACGATCGTCGCGGCCGGGATCGTGGCGTGGTTCGCGTTCCAGGCGTTCGAGAACATCGGGATGACCCTGGGGATCATGCCGGTCACCGGACTTCCCCTGCCGTTCGTGTCCTACGGCGGTTCCTCGATGTTCGCGGTCTGGGTGGCGGTGGGACTGCTCCAGTCGATCAGGGCGCAGCGGCCGATGTCGGCATAGCCGCAGCGCCTCGGGGAACCCGCGGGGTGAGGACACCGGCAACGGCGTCTTCACCCCTCAGGCATTTCCCGTTCCCCCGCGATTCACCTCCATCGACGTCTGCCCCCGAGGCGGCCAAACCACTAGATTCAGCTCATGGCGGATACGAAGCGTGAAATCGAGCGCAAGTACGAGTCCGACGACAGCGGCCTGCCCGACCTGACCGGAGTCGCAGGCGTGGCGAACGTCCTCGACAAGGGCACCACGGAACTCGACGCGACCTACCACGACACCTCGGACCTGCGACTGGCCGCGGCCATGATCACCCTGCGCCGCCGCAAGGGGGGCGCCGACGCCGGCTGGCACCTCAAACTCCCCGTCGCCCCCGGAGTCCGCGACGAGATCCACGCCCCGCTCGCCGACACCGTCCCCGGCGAACTCGCCGCCCTCGCCCGCTCCCGGGTCCGCGAAGGCCAACTCGTCCCCGTCGTCCGGCTGCGCACCACACGCGACGTACGCAACCTCGTCGACGCCCGGGGCCGGCTGCTCGCCGAGGTGAGCGCGGACCGCGTCCACGCCGAACGCCTCTTCGGAGGCGAGGGCACCGCCCAGTGGACCGAGATCGAGGTCGAACTCGCCGACGGCGGCGACCCCGCCTTCCTCGACAAGGTGGAGAAACGCCTGCGCAAGTCCGGCGTGAGGCCCTCCGACTCCCCGTCCAAGCTGGCCCGCGCCCTCGCCGAGACCAAGGGCGGCAAGCCGCACCCCGCCCCGGCCCCCGGCAAACCCACCACCGCCGGGGACCACGTCCTCGCCTACGTCCGCGCCCAGCGCGACGCCATCGTCTCCCTCGACCCCGCCGTCCGCCTCGACACCGAGGAGGGCGTGCACGACATGCGGGTCGCCACCCGCAGGCTGCGCAGCACGTTCCGCACCTTCGGCAAGGTCCTCGACCGGAAGATCACCGACCCGGTCGCCGCCGAACTGAAATGGCTGGCCGGCGAACTCGGCCTCGGCCGCGACCTGGAAGTCCTCGCCGAACGCCTCTCCGGCGCCCTCGCCGACACGCCCCCCGCCCTGGTCTCGGGCCCCGTCCACGACCGGCTGCGGGCCTGGGCCGACGCCGGTGAGCGCGGCTCCCGGCACCGCCTGCTCGGCGTCCTGGACTCCCCGCGCTACCTCGACCTCCTCGACACCCTGGACGCCCTGATCTCCGACCCGCCCCTGCTGAAAGCGGCCGCCAAGGACCCCGAGAAGGTGCTCGCCAAGGCCGTACGCAAGGACTTCGACAAGCTCACCGGCCTGATCGAGACGGCCATGGCCGAACCCCCCGGCCACGACCGCGACCTCGGCCTGCACGAGGCCCGCAAGAAGTCCAAGCGCACCCGCTACGCCGCCGAAGCGGCCCGCCCCGCCCTCGGCAGCCCGGCGAAGTCCCTGGTCAAAGCCATGAAGTCGCTCCAGTCCCGGCTCGGCGAACACCAGGACAGCGTGATGGCCCGCGAAACGCTGCGCGAACTGTCCGCGGTCGCGCACGCCGCGGGCGAGAGCGCCTTCACCTACGGACTGCTGTACGGCCGCGAGGAACAGCGGGCGGCGGCCGTCGAGGCCGGGCTCCCGCACGCCTGGAAGAAGACCAGGAAGGCGGCGCACGGCTGAGCGGACGTACGGGGGACTCCGCCGGGCACGTTAGGCTAGATGGTCACCCTCCCCCAGCCTTCGGCCGGGGGTGCCCCAAGTCAGCTCACAAAGGTCCGCGACATGCCTGCCGAAGCCGCCGCCCAGGTCGCCGAGTCTGTGTTCCCGCAGCTGGAAGCCCTGCTCCCGCATGTGCAGAAGCCGATCCAGTATGTCGGCGGAGAGCTCAACTCCACGGTCAAGCCCTGGGAGTCCTGCGACGTCCACTGGGCGCTCATGTACCCGGACGCCTACGAGGTCGGCCTGCCCAACCAGGGCGTCATGATCCTCTACGAGGTCCTCAACGAACAGGACGGCGTCCTCGCCGAGCGCACCTACAGCGTGTGGCCCGACCTGGAGGCGCTGATGCGGGAGCACGGCGTCCCGCAGTTCACCGTGGACAGCCACCGCCCCGTGAAGGCCTTCGACGTGTTCGGCCTGTCCTTCTCCACGGAGCTCGGCTACACGAACATGCTCACGGCCCTCGATCTCGCGGGCATCCCCCTGGAGTCCAAGGACCGCACCCTCGACGACCCGATCGTCCTCGCGGGCGGCCACGCGGCCTTCAACCCGGAACCCATCGCGGACTTCATCGACGCGGCGATCATCGGCGACGGCGAGCAGGCCGTCCTCGACATGACGAGGATCATCCGCGACTGGAAGGCGGAGGGCCGCCCCGGCGGCCGCGAGGAGGTACTCCTCCGCCTCGCCAGGACCGGCTCCGTGTACATCCCGGCGTTCTACGACGTCGAGTACCTCCCCGACGGCCGGATCGCCCGCGTCGTCCCCAACCGCTCCGGCGTCCCGTGGCGCGTCTCCAAGCACACCGTCATGGACCTGGACGAGTGGCCGTACCCCAAGCAGCCGCTGGTCCCGCTCGCCGAGACCGTCCACGAACGCATGTCCGTCGAGATCTTCCGCGGCTGCACCCGCGGCTGCCGCTTCTGCCAGGCAGGCATGATCACCCGCCCGGTCCGCGAGCGCTCCATCACCGGCATCGGCGACATGGTGGAGAAGGGCCTGAAGGCCACCGGCTTCGAGGAGGTGGGCCTGCTCTCCCTCTCCTCCGCCGACCACTCGGAGATCGGCGACATCGCCAAGGGCCTGGCCGACCGCTACGAGGAAGACAAGATCGGCCTCTCGCTGCCCTCCACCCGCGTCGACGCCTTCAACGTCGACCTGGCCAACGAACTGACCCGCAACGGCCGCCGCTCCGGCCTGACCTTCGCCCCCGAGGGCGGCTCCGAGCGCATGCGCAAGGTCATCAACAAGATGGTCTCGGAGGACGACCTCATCCGCACCGTCGCCACGGCCTACGGCAACGGCTGGCGCCAGGTGAAGCTGTACTTCATGTGCGGCCTGCCCACCGAGACCGACGACGACGTCCTGCAGATCGCCGACATGGCGATGAACGTGATCGCCAAGGGCCGCGAGGTCTCCCGCTCCAACGACATCCGCTGCACGGTCTCCATCGGCGGGTTCGTCCCCAAGCCGCACACCCCCTTCCAGTGGGCCCCGCAGCTCTCCGCCGAGGAGACGGACGCGCGCCTGGAGAAGCTCCGGGACAAGATCCGCGGCGACAAGAAGTACGGCCGCTCCATCGGCTTCCGCTACCACGACGGCAAGCCCGGCATCGTCGAGGGCCTCCTGTCCCGCGGCGACCGCCGCATCGGCGCCGTCATCCGCGCGGTCTACGAGGACGGCGGCCGCTTCGACGGCTGGCGTGAACACTTCTCCTACGACCGCTGGATGGCCTGCGCCGACAAGGCCCTCGCCCCCTACGGCGTGGACGTCGACTGGTACACCACCCGCGAACGCACCTACGAGGAGGTCCTCCCCTGGGACCACCTCGACTCGGGCCTCGACAAGGACTGGCTCTGGGAGGACTGGCAGGACGCCCTCGACGAAACAGAGGTCGAGGACTGCCGCTGGACCCCCTGCTTCGACTGCGGGGTGTGCCCGCAGATGGACACCCACATCCAGATCGGCCCCACCGGGAAGAAGCTTCTTCCTCTGACGGTCAAGAACGCGCCCGCTTCGAGTGGTCACGCGCACTGAGGTGCCACCGCCGGCGGCGCTGTCGGCATATGTCCGTACGCCGCTGCCGGCTCCCGGTTGCGCTCCGCTCCGGTGGAGTTTCAGCGTCGAAGCATCCGGGAGCCCGAGACTGCGACAAGGATCGCGGCGAGGGTGACAAGGCCGACGAGCACGGTGACCGTGGGCCAGACCCTGAGCGCGCCGGCGGTGAGGAGTGGCGGGATGGTCATGCCGGCGTAGGCGATGAGGAAGACGCCGGCGAGCGCCTCGCCTCGACGCTCCGCATCCGCGACCGCGGCGACGGTGCCGAGGGCGGCTCGGAACAGGATGCCGATCCCTGCGCCCGCGACCCCGCCGCCGATGAGGAAGAGCGGGAGCGAGGCGACGACGGCGGCAACGCCGATGCTCACGAGCCCGAGCGCGGCGAGTGCGACGGCGAGCCCGATCTGGGGGCGCATCGCCAGCCGTACGGTGAGGATCTGCGCGAGGGCTGCCGCCATGAAGACGACGAAGGGCGACAGGCCGGCGAGCAGGTGCGAGTGCAGCCCGAGGAGGCCGACGAGGAAGGTCGAGGACAGTCCCATGAAGGTGCCGAACACCGAGAACGCCCCGAACGCCGCCGCTCCGGCCGCCCAGAACGCGCCCCTCCCCGCCGTCGGCACTGCGACGCGCTGCGGCCGGTAGGCAGGGCGCTGCGCACGGCGCTCAACGGTCTCGGGAACGAAGGCGACCATGATCCCTTCGACGAGCAGGAGGATGGCGAACGCCGCGTAGGGGACGATGAGCGGTCGCGTGGACCAGGTCGCGATGAGCCCGCCGATCAGAGGGCCGACGCCGATGCCGCCGAGGTTTGCGAAGGTCGACACGAGGGCGACGCGACCTTTGACGTGGTGAGCCGCCGCAGCGAGCTCGGAGAGGTGCGCGGTCGCCGTGGCGGTGAGGATGCCGATGCCGAGTCCGCTGATGAAGCGGGCGACGATGAGGCCGGCGACGTCGTCGCGGACGAGGAAGAGGATCGCGGCCAGCAGGTTGACCAGCAGCGAGCCGAGGATCACGCGTCGGCGTCCCAGCCAGTCGGAGACATGACCCGCGAGATACAGGCTCAGCATGACCCCGACCGCGTATGCGCCGAAGATGATGGTGAGGATGATCGTCGGGAAGCCGTCGCGCTGCTGGTAGATCGCGTAGAGGGGCGTCGGGACGGCACAGAACGCCAGCTCGGTGCTGAAGGCGAGCGCGATGATCCAGAACCCCGCCCCGTGCGGAAGTCGTCCGGTGGCCGGAGTCGGGGCCGGAGCAGTGGTTGTCGTCATTCCTCCATGCTCGACACCTCATGTCATCGCGTCCAACGCATACTCTTGGTCACCGTTATCGACACAAACGATGGAGCCCGGGGACAGGCACATGGATACCCGACTGGTCGAGTATGCGATCGCGGTCGCCGACGAGCTGAGCTTCACCCGTGCCGCGCAACGCGTCTACGCAGCACAGTCGACCGTCTCCGCCGGCGTTCGGGCGCTGGAACGAGAGCTCGGCACCGCGCTCTTCGAGCGAGACCAGCGAGGGGTGCGGATCACCGCTGCCGGAGAAGCGGTGCTGCCTGCGCTGCGCGCGCTCGCCGACGCCGAGGCACGCGCCCGCACCGCGGCCGACCCGCGAGGCGAACTGCGGGGCGAACTGCGCATCGGGGTGTTCTCCAGCGTGAGCTACCTCGCCATCCCGCGCGTCATCGGCGCCTTTCACCGCGAACACCCGCTCGTCGACCTCCGACTGCGCGCGTCTTCGTCCGGCTCGGCGGAGCTCGCCGACGCCGTACGGCGGGGGCGGCTCGATCTCAGCTTGTACGGGCTCCCAGCGGCCACCGCGGGCCCGGGCCTTGCCGTGCACCGGCTGGCGACAACGCCCTACGCGGTCATCCTCCCGGCCGACCATGAATGCGCATCACGCGCGGGACTGGCGCTGAACGACCTCGCGCATGAGCGCTTCGTGGACGCGCCTGCCGGTTTCGGCAACCGGGACGTCCTCGACGCCGCGCTCGGCGCCCGCGGAGTGGTGCGCGACGTCGCGGTCGAGGCGACCGAGACCAGCTCGATCCCGGTCTTCGTCGCCAACGGCCTCGGCATCGCGCTGCTTCCCGAACTGCTGATCCCGCCAAGCGAGGACATCGCGGTCGTCCCTCTGAACGAGCGCATCACCTGGGAGTTCAACGTCGTGACGCGGACCACGACCGGCGAAGCCACCGCGGCTCTGCTCGAGCAGTTGCTCGCGGCCTATTGACCCCTCTTCCCGGCACGTCCCGTTCATCAGCCGCGGTGCGGAGCGCCATGACGATCCGGCGAAAGCCCGCCAGATCGGCCCGACCGGCTACGGGATGAGCACGATCCTGCCGAACACCTCGCCCGCGTCCATTGCGCGGTGCGCCAGCACGGCCTGTTCCAGCGGCAGCAACTCGTGTACCACCGTGTGGAGTTCGCCGCGACCCGCCGCGGCGAACTGTTCGGTTCGAACGGCACGTCGCTCGGGAGCGCTCACGGTGTCGGCACTGAACGTCGCGAACGACAGGGACTTCCGGAACGCTGCCATCATGCTCATGCCGAAGTCGGCCGGCGGCGGTCCGCCGACCATGCCGACGGCCACCATGCGGCCGTTCGGGTTGAGCTTCTCGAAGAACGAGGGCATGTCCGTCCCCGCGACGATGTCGATGACGACGTCGTAGCCGGCGGGAGCGTCCTCGTCGCCCGCGCCGGAACGGTCCAGAACGTGCGTTGCGCCGAGCTTGCGCAGGCGTTCGCCGCGCTCGGCCGACGATGTCGTGACAGCCACCGCTGCGGCACCGGCACCGGCCGCGAGCTGGACCGCCGTGATCCCGATGCTGCCGGCCGCGCCGCGTACCAGCACCGACTCGCCAGGACCGAAGCGGGCGCGGGCGAGAGCGAAGTGGGCCACCACTGCGGAGCCGCCGAGCGTCACCGCGTCGGTGGCGGACAGGTCCGCGGGGAGGGGGAGGACCTCCTCGACCGGGGCGACGGCCTGCTCCGTGTAGCCGCCGCCCACGCCGGTGAACGCCCACACACGCCGACCGATCCATGACGTGTCGGCCTCGTCGCCGACCGCCGTCACCGTGCCCGCCACTTCGCTGCCGGGGACATGGCCCTCCTTGAAGCCATAGGCGGCCAAGGCACCCCTGCGGACCAGGGCGTCGACACCGCCGACGCCGATCGCCTCGGTGTCGATCAGCACATGTCCGCGCGGGGGGACCGGGGCCGGAAGGTCGACGACCGCCAGGCCCTCGGCGCTTCCGAACGTCTGGATCGTGACTGCTCTCAAGGTCGTCTCCTGCTTCCGGGGCCGGTGGGGACGGAGCCGCCCGCCGATCCAGGACGCTAACGGACGCCTGCGTCCGTTTCGCTAAAGTGAGAGCGGTGACCGACCGTTTGCCTCAGGCCTTGCGCTCGGACGCCCAGGGCAACCGTGACCGCATCCTCGACGCGGCCCGCACGCTGTTCGCCGCGGAGGGGCTGAACGTGACGATGCGCGCGATCGCCCGGCGCGCCGAAGTGGGCCCCGCCACGCTGTACCGCCGGTTTCCGACCAAGCAGACGCTGGTCACCGAAGCGTTCATGGAGCAGATGCGGGCCTGTCACGCCATCGTCGACGAGGGGCTTGCCGATCCGGATCCGTGGCGCGGCTTCTGCCGTGTGATCGAGAGGACCTGCGAGCTGCATGCCCGCAACCGGGGCTTCACGGACGTCTTCATGGTGACCTTCCCCGACGCGGTGGACTTCGCTGCGGACCGTGAGCACACGCTGAACTCGATCGCCGAACTCGCCCGTCGTGCGCAGAGCACCGGCCGGCTGCGCCCCGACTTCGTGCTGGACGACCTGATCCTCATGCTCGTGGCCAACAGGGGCATCCCCGCCGCGTCGCCGACCACCCGGGTTGCGGCGTCACGTCGCTTCGCCGCGCTGGTGATCCAGGCGTTCCAGACGCCCCCGACGCACGTGTGACGACATGCGAGGGGCTGCGAGGGCGTCCCCCCACGGGCTCTTCCTCGCAGACCCCGCTGCGGC
>NZ_JBEYFC010000107.1:0-22242 GCF_040634175.1 Streptomyces sp. NPDC007162 | reverse complement strand
GTCGTCACCGACGCCTACGACGTCTCGCCCGCGCTGAGTTCCTCCGCGCCGTCGCTTGGACCGACCGGGTGTACCTGGCCACGGTCGTCGGCGGCCTGCTGGTCGTCGTACTGCCCGTGCTGGGGCTCGGTCTCCGGCTCGACAGCGACTACTGGAGGCGGCGGTGACCCGGCGGTTCAAGGTACTGGTCGTGCTGGTGGTCATGGCGCTGATCGCGGCCGGCGGCATGGTGGTGGCGTGGGCCCGGCAGGACGACGGGCAGCCGGTGACCATCCTCGGCACCTGGACCGGCGACCAGGCGGACCAGTTCGAGGAGGTGCTGCGGGGCTTCGGCATCCCCTTCCAGTACCAGGGCACCGCGGCCCAGCGCGATGTGCTGCTCTCCGAGGTCCAGTCGGGAGAGCCGCCGGACATCGTGATCATGCCGGGCATCGGCCAGCTCGCCGAGTACGCCGACCAGGGCCGCCTCAAGCCGCTGAACCGCCTCTACGACCCGGCGCAGTACGGCGCGCCGTGGAACGCGACCGGCACGAACTCCTCGGCGGTGTACTGGGTGCCGGTCAAGGCGGACCTGAAGAGCATCGTCTGGTACCGGCAGGGCGAGAAGCCCCCCGACTCGCCCGCGCCGCTGCGGAGTTGGTGCATCGGCATGGGGGACGACGGTGCCTCCGGCTGGCCCGGCACCGACTGGATCGAGGACCTCGTGCTGCAACACGCGGGCCCGGCCCGCTACGAGAAGTGGGCGCTGGGCACGGGCAGTGCGCAGTGGTGGCGGAGCGCTCCGGTGCGCTCCGCCTGGGAGGCGTGGGCCGGGCTGCTCGGGCAGGACCGGACCGCGGCCAGGCACGCCCTGCTCACCGACCACCGCGGCTCCCCCAAGAGCCACGGGCTGCTGTTCGGCGCCTGGGGCGGGTGCAGCCTGGAGCACCAGGGGTCCTTCGCCCGCTCCTTCTACCAGTCGGACGCGCAGCACGCGGCCCTGCTGGACTCCGCCCCGCTGCTTCCCGGCGGCGGCCCGGTCCTGGCCCACGAGGTCACCGGCGACTTCGCCGCGCTGTTCAGCAGCCGCTCCCGGGCCAGGGAACTGATCCGCAAGCTGGCCTCGAAGGAGGGCCAGCAGAAGTGGGCCCGCCTCGGCGTCTTCTCGGCGAACCGCCAGGTGACATCGCAGCACAGCGCGGTCGACCGCGAGATCTCCGAGCGGCTCCGGACGGGCCCGCGCTGCCTGGACGCCTCGGACGTCATGGCACCCGCCGTACGGGACGCCTTCTACGAGGCCGTCCTGCAGACCATCGCCAGGGTCGCCGCCGGCCAGAACCCCGGCATCCGGCGTCTTCTCCAGGACGTGCAGCGGGTGCAGGACGCCCAGGCGGCGCAGCGCACCGACAGCAGGGCGGCGCCGAGGACGGTGTGCAGCACACGGTGAGCGCCACCGCGACAGCACCAGCTGATCTCGTCGGCTTTCACAGCGGAGACGAAGGCCGACCGTACGGGTTCTTGCTGTCGCGAACGGGGACGACGACGGCGAAGTCGTCGGAGACCTCGACGCACTCGCCTCCGTCCTGGTTGCCGTAGCTGCTCCTGCGCCAGGCGGCAACGGTCAGGTCGACGGATCGCACGGTCTCTCCTCCAACAGGCGCAGGACGAACTTCCGTGACTCGGCAGGGGACATGGCCAAGTCGCGCACTGCATCGTACGCACGCTGCAAGCGATCAACCGGGCCGTATTCTTCGATCAGTTCGCCCCGGTAGCCGTTCTCCACCCAGCGCGGCAGCACGTGGACCGTCACGTCTTCCCGCTCTCCCGCCATCAGCAGATGCTCGGGTTGCCTGCGCCACTCCCCCACGTCACGAAGCGGTGAGCGCAGGACAGCCCCCGAGATGATGGACCGAAACGGCGGCGCCTCCTCCCCTTCCAGCAACTCCCGCCGCCCCATGCGAGCTTCGACCTGTTGCTCCAGTTCCTCACCCCTGAGGCCACCCGCCGCCAGCAACGCCCGCGCAGCCGTTCGCCCAGCTGCGGCACGGCGACACCCCTCCGTCTCCGTGACTGTCCCGCTACACAGCGCAGCAAGACGACAGGCTCCGGGTTTGTTGGAACGTCATGACAAAGCGATTGACAACCCCTGGGAGCGACCTCATAGTACGTGTCACTAGAGCGCGCTAATAAAGCGCTCTAGCCCCTTCGGAAGCCGTCGGCGGACCTCCCCGTTACTCACCGCTCGTTCCGCTTTCCAGAGCCGACCCATACCGCACAGCGAGGTGCCAGGGACATGCACAGAAACCACCGAGCCGCAGCCATGGCCGCCACCGTCCTGGCGGGCGCCCTGCTCGCCACGGGCTGCTCCAGCAGCTCCGGCGGCAAGAAGTCCGAGGACAGCGGCGCGGCCGCGGCCGCGGGCAAGGCGTCCACGCCCCGCATGACGGTGGCCATGATCACCCACGCCCAGCCCGGCGACACCTTCTGGGACCTGATCCGCAAGGGTGCCGCCGCAGCCGCCGCCAAGGACAACATCAAGCTGGTCTACTCCGCCGACCCGAGCGCCGCCAACCAGGCCAACCTGGTGCAGAACGCGATCGACCAGAAGGTCGACGGCATCGCCCTGACCGCCGCCACGCCGGACGCCCTGAAGGCCGTCGTGACCAAGGCCAAGGCCGCCGGCATCCCGGTGGTCGGCTTCAACTCCGGCCTGGACGCCTGGCAGAAGCTCGGCATGCTGGAGTACTTCGGCCAGGACGAGAACATCGCCGGCGAAGCCTTCGGTGAGCGCCTCGACCGGCTCGACGCCAAGCACGCCCTGTGTGTCGTGCAGGCCCAGGGCCAGGTCGCCCTCGAAGCCCGCTGCGCGGGTCTGGCCAAGGGCTTCAAGGGCAAGACCGACAAGATCTACGTCAACGGCACCGACATGCCCTCGGTCAAGTCCACCATCACCGCCAAGCTCCAGCAGGACTCCTCGATCGACCAGGTCGTCACCCTCGGCGCCCCGATCGCCCTGACCGCCGTCCAGTCCGTGAAGGACGCCGGCAGCAAGGCGAAGGTCGCCACCTTCGACCTCAACAAGGACCTGGTCTCCGCCATCCAGAACGGCTCGGTCGAGTTCGCCGTCGACCAGCAGCCCTACCTCCAGGGCTACCTCGCCGTCGACTCCCTGTGGCTCTACAGGAACAACGGCAACTACAGCGGCGGCGGCACCGCCCCGGTCCTGACGGGACCGGCCTTCGTCACCAAGGACAACGCGGACACGATCGCCAAGTTCGCCGCCGACGGCACCCGCTGACGAACCGTCGGCTCAGCACTCAGCGGGCACTCGGGCCGTCCCCCGCAGGCGGCGGCCCGGTGGTGCCCCGCACCACCAGCTTCGGGTCGAGGACCGCCTCGCGCGGCGCCAGTTCGGGGTTCTCCAGCCGCTCCACGGCGAACCGCACCGCGTACTCGGCCATCAGCCCGGCGTCCTGACGCACCGTGGTGAGGCCGACCGGCATGAGGTGCGAGAGGTGGCTGTCGTCGTAGCCGACCACGGAGATGTCCCGCGGCACCTCGATCCCGCCGCGGGTCATGGCCATCAGCACACCCATCGCACACCGGTCGTTGCCCGCGAGCACCGCGGTCGGCAGCGGCACCCCGCGCTCGCGTTCGGCCAGCAGCAGACGTCCGGTCTCGATGCCGGACCGCTCGGTGTGCTCACCGGGCATCACCCGGATCTCCGGTTCGAGACCGTGCCGGCGCATCGCGGCCCGGTACGACCTGCGCCGCTCGGCCGACCCGGGGCCGCGGCCCCCGTCGATGTGGACGATCCTGCGGTGTCCGAGCTCGACCAGGTGGTCCATGGCCTGCCGGACGCCCTTGCTCTCCGCGCTGTGCACGAAGTCCACCCGGGCCCGTGGCACCCGCCGGCTGATCGACACGGTCGCGGCGCGCCGGCCGAGCCCGTCGAGGTAGGCGGGGTCCGCGTCCGGACCGAGCAGGATCAGGGCCTCGCAGCGGTGCCCGAGCAGCGCCTCGACCGCCTTCTCCTCGCTGCGGCCCTGGGCTGCGGCGGAGAGCAGCACGTCGTAGCCGAGCCGCTCTGCCTCCGGGTAGATGCCCTCGATGAGGTCGGTGTGGAAGGTCTGGTGGACGGTGAACATCACACCGAGGGTGCGACTGCGACCGCGGGCCAGCAGCCGCGCCGCGCTGTCGGGGCGGTACCCGATCTCGTCGGCCACCCGCAGCACCCGCTCGCGCGTCTCCTGACTGGCGCCGGGCTGGTTGCGGAACACGATCGACACCAGCGCCCGGGAGACCCCGGCCCGCTCGGCGACGTCGGCCATCGTCGGCCGCCGCCTGCCCGCTGTATCCACCTGCGCACCCACCCTTCGACAGAGCCCACCCTAGGCCCTGTCCCCGGCAGCTCCGGGAAATCCCCCGGCAACAAGGTATTGACATGACATTTGGACAGGGGTCATCGTATTCGCACTAGAGCGCGCTAGTAGAGCGCAGCAGTCCGCTGACGACACGACGTCTTCATCCCCTCCCCCCGAAGGACACGCCATGGCAACGGCGCCAGCTCCCCTCCGTACGACCGTCGGCAACCTCTGCCTCGGCTCGGCCCCCGACTCCTGGGGCATCTGGTTCCCGGAGGACGAGCACCAGGTCTCGTACACCCGCTTCCTCGACGAGCTGCGGCAGGCCGGTTACGAGTGGTTCGAGCTCGGGCCCTACGGCTACCTGCCCACCGACCCGCTGCGGCTGAAGGAGGAACTCGACGCCCGTGGCCTCAAGGTCTCCGGCGGCACCGCCTTCGGCGCGCTGCACCGGCCCGAGGCCTGGGACGAGACGCTCGCCCACGTCCGTCAGGTCGCCACCCTGACCCAGGCCGCCGACGCCCACCACCTGGTCCTCATCCCGCCCATGTACCGGGACGAGAGGACGGGCGCGTTCACCGAGTCGCCGGAGCTGACCGCCGAGCAGTGGGCGGGTTTCGGCAAGGCCGCCGACCGGCTGGGCAGGCTGCTCCTCGACGAGTACGACATACGCCTCGTCGTCCACCCGCACGCCGACAGCCACCTCCAGACCCAGCCGGAGATCGAGCGGCTGCTGAACGAGTCGGACGCGCGGTACACGAACCTGTGCCTGGACACCGGACACGTCGCCTACGGCGGCGGTGACAACATCGACCTGATCCGGCGCTTCGGCGAGCGCGTCGGTTACGTCCACATCAAGCAGATGGACCCGGAGATCCTGGCCCAGGTCGCCGCCGAGGACCTCGGCTTCGGCGAGGCCGTCAAGCGGGGCGTGTGCGTCTCGCCGCCGGCCGGTGTGCCGAATCCGGCCGAGGTGGTGGCGGAGCTGGCGAAGCTCGACGCCGAGCTGTTCGTGATCGTCGAACAGGACCTGTACCCGTGCGCCCCCGAGGTGCCGCTGCCCATCGCCACCCGCACGCGTGAGTACCTGAACGGCCACGGCCTGTCGGGCACCCGTCGCCCGAACCCGAACCGGTAGGAGGCGGCGACATGGACGTCAGGGACGACGCGGTCCGGGCCACCGCCACGGTCACCGAGCCGCCCTCGCCGGCGGTCTCCCGGCGGCTGCGGATCGTCACGGTCATCGCCACCTTCGGCGGACTGCTCTTCGGCTACGACACCGGTGTCATCAACGGCGCGCTGCCGTACATGAGCAAGGACCTCGGGTTGAACTCGGTCACCGAGGGCATGGTCACCAGCTCGCTGCTGCTGGGTGCCGCGCTCGGCGCGGTGGCCGGCGGCCGCCTTTCGGACGCGCGGGGCCGCCGCCGTACGATCCTCACCCTCGCGGTGCTGTTCTTCGCCGGCGCGCTCGGTGCCACCCTCGCTCCGACCACCGCCGTCATGATCGTGGCCCGGTTCGTGCTGGGCCTCGCGGTCGGCGGTGCCTCGGTGACGGTGCCGGTCTACCTCGCGGAGATCTCCCCCGCCGAGCGGCGCGGTGCGCTGGTCACCCGTAACGAGCTGATGATCGTCAGCGGCCAGCTGCTGGCCTTCACCTCGAACGCGGTCATCGCGAACGTGGGCGGCGAGTCCGGCGGCGTCTGGCGCTGGATGCTGGTGATCGCCACCGTTCCGGCGGTGGTGCTCTGGTTCGGCATGCTGGTCATGCCGGAGAGCCCGCGGTGGCTGGCCTCCCAGACCCGCTTCGGCGAGGCACTGGAAGTCCTGAAGCAGGTCCGCTCCCGGCAGCGCGCCGAGGCAGAGCTGGCCGAGGTCTCCGCGCTCGCCGTGAAGGAGGAGCAGGAGAGGCTCGGCGGCTGGCAGGACATGCGGGCCACGCCGTGGATCCGCAAGCTGATGTTGATCGGGTTCGGCATCGCGATCGTGCAGCAGATCACCGGCGTCAACACGATCATGTACTACGGCACGCAGATCCTCTCGGACGCCGGATTCGCCTCGGACACCGCGCTGACCGCGAACATCGCCAACGGCGTGATCTCGGTGCTGGCCACCTTCGTCGGCATCTGGCTGCTCGGCCGGGTCGACCGCCGGCCGATGCTGATGACCGGGCAGCTCGGCACCACACTGGCGCTGCTGTTCATCGGCGTCTTCTCCCTGGTGCTGCCCGCCGGGGACGGCCGGGCCTACGCCGTGCTGGCCATGACGGTCACCTTCCTCGCCTTCCAGCAGGGCGCGATCTCCCCGGTGACCTGGCTGATGCTCTCCGAGATCTTCCCGATGCGGATGCGCGGCTTCGGGATGGGTGTGGCGGCCGTGGTGCTGTGGCTGACCAACTTCGTGATCGGGCTGGTCTTCCCGTCGCTGGTCTCCGCGATCGGGATCTCCGACACCTTCTTCCTGTTCGTCCTGGCGGGGATCTTCTCGCTCACCTTCGTGAAGCTCTACGTCCCCGAGACCAGGGGCCGCACCCTCGAAACCCTCGAAGCCGAGCTCCGGGCCCGCTTCTCCTGACCCTCTCGAAGGACTGACCCATGACTGTACGTATCGGCGTCATCGGCGCCGGCTGGATCGGCAACGAGCACATCCAGCGCCTCACCCACACCGTCACCGGTGCCCGGGTCACCGTGGTCACCGACATCGATCCGGCGCGTGCCGCCGAGGCCGCCGAGCCGGTCGGCGCCCGGGTGCTGCCCGACGGCGCGGCCGTGGTCGCCGCCGACGACGTGGACGCGGTCCTCGTCACCTCCTGGGGGCCCACCCACGCCGAGCACGTACTGAACGCGATCGCGGCCGGGAAGCCGGTGTTCTGCGAGAAGCCCCTCGCGACCACCGCCGGGGACTGCCTGCGGATCGTCGAGGCCGAGCAGGCGCACGGCCGCCGGCTGGTCCAGGTCGGCTTCATGCGCCGCTACGACGCCGGCTACCGGCAGATGAAGCAGGTCGTCGAGTCGGGGAGGATCGGCGAGCCGCTGATCGTGCACTGCGCCCACCGCAACCCGACCGTCCCGGAGACCTACACCTCCGCGATGGCCGCGCTGGACACGGCGGTGCACGAGGTGGACGTGCTGCGCTGGCTGCTGGACGACGAGATCGTCTCCACCCAGGTGATCACCCCACGGGCCACCGGCAAACGGTTCGAGCACCTCAAGGACCCGCAGATCATGCTCTTCGAAACCGCCAGGGGCGTCCGCATCGACCTGGAGGTCTTCGTCAACTGCCAGTACGGCTACGACATCCAGTGCGAGGCCGTCGGCGAGGAGGGCCTGGTGCGGCTGCCCGACCCGGCCGCCGTCGCCGTCCGTACCGCCGCGCAGCACAGCACGGCCGTCCTCACCGACTGGGTCGGGCGCTTCAAGGACGCCTTCGACACCGAGTTCCGGGAGTGGATCGCCCATCTGGAGGCGGGCCACGAGCCCACCGGCCCCTCGGCCTGGGACGGTTACGCCGCCACCGTCATCACCGCCGCGACCGTCGAGGCCCTGGAAACGGGCACCGTCGTCGCCACCGACATCAAGCCCCGCCCGGCCTTCTACGGAGGCATCGCGTGAAGATCGCCCTCGACCCCTACATGTTCCGCGCCCTGCCGATCGACGACATGGTGCGCACGGTGGCCGAACTCGGCTACGAGTACATCGAGTTGTCGCCCCGCGACGACTTCATGCCGTTCTTCCTGCACCCGCGCGCGGACGACGGGCGGATCGCGGAGCTGAAGAACGCGCTGCGCAGGTACGGGGTGCGGCTGTCGTCCGTGCTGCCGCTCTACAAGTGGTCGTCCCCGGACGAGACCGAGCGGCAGGCGGCCGTCCGCTACTGGAAGCGGATGATCGAGATCACCTCCGACCTCGAATGCCCGCTGATGAACAGCGAGTTCAACGGCAGGCCGGAGCGGGCCGCCGAGAGCGAGGCCGCGTTCTGGCGCTCGCTGGAGGAGTTGCTGCCGCTGTTCGAGCGCGAGGGCATCGCGCTGAACCTGGAGGCCCACCCGGACGATTTCTGCGAGGAGAACACCCCGGCGGTCGACCTGGTCCGCGCGATCGACAAGCCGTGGGTGAACTACCTGTACTGCGCCCCGCACTCCTTCCACCTCTCCGGTGCCGACCCCACGGCCGACATCGCGGCGATGCTGCGCTACGCCGGTGACAGGCTCCAGCACGTGCACATCGCGGACTCCTTCAACCACAAGGGCTCCAGCGGGCTGCGCTACATCCTCAACCCGCCCGGCACGGCGGCCCGGATCCACCAGCACCTGGACATCGGGCAGGGCGAGGTCGACTGGGACGCGTTCTTCGGCACCCTGCGGGAGCTGGACTTCGACGGGGTCGCCACCGCCTGCGTCTTCGCCTGGGAGGAACGGGCGCGCGCATCCTCGGCGTTCATGCTGGACCGCATCACAAAGGAGCTGGCCGGCTAGCGGAGCGCCTGCTCGATCGCCGCCAGCCAGGTGTCGACCGGTCCCGCCGTCAGCAACCCGCTTCCAGCACCGGCGAGTTGGCCGGCGGCCGGGCGCAGCCGGTCCCGGCATCGGCGCAGCGTCGGGTGGTCGCCCAGTTCCAGGGCGACGGCCGCCACGACACACCACAGCGCCTCCTGCACGAGGTCGGCGGGAGGCTCGGGCAGCTCGCGAAGGGTGTCGCGGGCCGTCCTCCCGCCGTCCGCGACGAGCACGAGGGCGGGCCGCACCCAGGGGAGGTACGGCCCCCAGCCGGCCGCCGGCTCGACGGCCTCCCGGATGCCGTACGGACACCGGGCGAGGCGGTCACAGAGCAGCGCCAACGGCAGCAGCCCGTCCCGCACCCCGGGCATGCCGGGCCCTTCGAGCATCCGCCCGACCTCGCGGTAGGCAGCCTCGACGGCCCCGGCAGAGGTGTCCGGCGTACGGCCCCCACGGTCCGGCGGGGGGCCGGCCCCACCGGCTTCGGGGAAACCGGCACGAGACCCCGCACGCCCACCGCACCACCCGGCCGCGCCCGGCCCACCGCCCGCCTCGTCAGGCCCGCTGGCCGCCTCGGCAGCCCCACCGCCCGGCCCCGCCAACCCGCCCCCGCCGGCCGTAACGGGCCCGGCACCGCAACCCGCACGGTCCCCCAGCCCCCCGGGGTCCGTGACACGGCCCGGCGCCGCTCTCCCGTTCCGTCCCCGGACGCGGTCGGCTCCTCCTCCCCCGGCGGGCCCGGCCTGGCCCGTCGCCGCCAGCCGCACCGCCCGGTAGCCCGCCGTGAAGACGCCGACCAGCGGGAGTTCATGGCGGTCGGCCAGGAGGTCGGCCGCCCGGGCGTGTGTGTCGGCGGTGGGGAAGTCGGCGAGGGCGGCGCGTGCCTGGACCCGGATCAGATGGCCGAGCACCTCGTAGGTGACCAGGCCGTGCCGGGTGGCCAGGGCGACGAGTTCGGTGCCGATGGCGTCGCGGCGCGGGGCGAGCCCGGTCCGGGTGCAGGACTGCATGAAGGCACCGTTGAGGGCGAAGGCGAGCAGCGCCGGATCGTCCAGGCGGCGGGCGAGGCGTTCCGCCTCGGCGGCGGCCGCCGGGCCGCGTGCCGACCGGGTCCCCCGCGACTCCAGGGCGATCGTGGCGAGCAGCCGGCAGCGGGTCGCGTCGTGGGTGCCGGCCGCGGGGAGCCGGGCCAGCGCCCGTTCGGCGGCCTCGGTCACCCGGCGGGCGCCGGCCGGGTCGTCGGACCGGGTCCAGATCGCGGGGACGTCGTAGGCGCCGATGAGCCGCGCCGTCAGTTCCGGGTCGCCGGACTCCTCCGCCGCGGCGATCGCGGCGAGCCGGTGTTCACGGGCGGCGGCGAGGCCACCGGAGCCGGTCACCGCGAGGGTGCGCAGCAGGCCGACGGTGGATTCGAGACGGGCCCGCGCACCGGCGGCCACCGTACGGTCGTACGCCTCGGCCGCCCGGGACCACACCCGGGCCGCGGCGGCTTCCCGGTCCGCGTCCAGGGCGGGGTCCTGGGCGAGGATGCCGGCCTCCAGCCGGCGCAGCGCGGGCCCGGGGTCCAGCCCCAGCCGGCCGGTGAGGACGGCGCGGGCACTGCGCAGCACCCGGAGGGCGTCGCCCTGGCGGCCGGTGCGGTAGAGGGCGAGCGCCAGCAGCCGCCGGCCCTCCTCCCGCCACGGGTGTTCCGCGAGGTGGGCGTCCAGATCGGGCACCGCATCGGCCGCCCGGCCCACGGCGAGCAGCGCCGCGGCCCGCTGCTCGACCGCCAGCAGCCGCAGTTCGGTGAGCCTGGCCCGTTCGCCGCGGCACCATGGTTCGTCGGCGAACTCGGCGTAGGCGGGGCCCCGCCACAGCTCCAGTGCCGCGCGCAGCAGCCGGACGGCCTCGGCGGGCTCCGCCTCCGCGGCGCTCTCCACGGCCGACTCGAACCGCCGGGCGTCCACCGCGTCGGTGCGCAGCGCGTAACCGGGGCCGTCGGTGACCAGCAGCCGGGCCGGGGCGCGGGGCGGCCGGCCGGGTTCGAGGGCGCGCCGCAGGTCGCCCACGAAGGTCCGCAGGGCGCCGACCGCGGCGGGCGGCGGCTCGTCCCAGAGGTCGGCGACCAGGCGGGCGACGGGTACGACCCGTCCCCGGGCGACGATCAGCCGGGCCAGTACGGCGCGGTGCCGGAGACCCTTCAGGGCGAGCGGGACGCCGTCGCGCTCGGCCGAGACCGGCCCGAGTACCGCGAAGGCGACGTGGTCCATGCTCACCCGCCCACGGTACGTGCTGCTGATCGGCTGCTGATCCGGGCGGGGGAGGCTCGGCGCATGAACATCCCCGGTTTCCAGACCCACCGTGTCGAGGTCGCCGACGGCGTCCGGCTCCACACGTCCGTCGGCGGCACCGGCAGCCCGGTCGTCCTGCTGCACGGTTTCCCGCAGACCCACCTGATGTGGCGGCACGTGGCCGCCGCCCTCGCGGACGAGCACACCGTGATCTGTCCCGACCTGCGCGGCTACGGCGCCAGTGACAAGCCGGCCGACGCGGACGGGACGTCGTACGCGAAGCGGACCATGGCCGCCGACGTGGTGGCGCTCGCGCGGGAGCTCGGGCACGAGCGGTTCGCGCTGGCCGGGCACGACCGGGGCGCCCTGGTCGCCTTCCGGGCCGGTCTCGACCACCCGGACGCGATCACCCGGCTGGGCCTCCTCGACGTGCTGCCCACGCTGGACATGTGGGAGGTGCTGCACGGCACCACGGCGGCGGTCGCCTTCCACCTCTATCTGATGGCCCAGCCGCCCGGTCTGCCCGAGGAGTTGATCGGGGCGGCCCCGGACGCCTTCTTCGGCCACTTCCTCGACCTGTGGTCCCGTGACCCGGCCGCGCTCCCCGCCGATGTCCGGGCCGCCTACCTGGCCGCCTGCCGGGCGGCCGTGCCGTCGATCGTGGCCGACTACCGGGCCTCGGCCGGCGTCGACACCGAGCACGACCGCGCCGACCGGGAGGCCGGGCGCACCCTGCGCATGCCGGTCACCGTGCTCCAGCAGGACTGGGGGGCCGCCCTCGGCTACGACGCGACCGCGCTGTGGCGGGCCTGGGCACCGGACCTGGAGCACCGCACGGTGGACTGCGGGCACTTCATGGCCGAGGAGGCACCCGGTGAGGTGATCGCCGCACTACGGAAACTGCTGGCCCGCTGACCGGCCGCGCTCCCGGCACCCCGGCCGCCCGGTCCCGGCAGCCGAGGGGGCCGGGACCGGGCGGGTACGGGGGTCAGGCCTTGGCGAGGGTGATCTCCTGCTCCTTGGTGGCGTGGAAGTACGGCAGGGGCAGTCCGCCCGCAGGGCGCAGTTCCAGGACGGTGGCCTCCACCTGGGCCTTGCCGGGGGCCAGCTTCTCCGAGGAGACCTTCCCGGTGTTCTGCCACTTGTGCGAGGTGCCGTCGCACTCGGCCCGGGTGCCGCCGATGCCGTGCCGGAAGTTCGGCGAGTCCTGGCTGATCGAGGAGCTGATGAACACCGGCCCGGTGGCATCGGTGCAGGTGTACGTGCCGGAGAGGGTGACCGTGCCGTCGCCGGCGAGCCGGCCGGTCGTCTCGACGGTGACGGATTCGGTGGGGTCGGCGGTCGCGGACGCGGGGGCGACGGCGACGCACAGCAGGGCGGCGGAACCGAGGGCCGCTGCGAGTACGGGGCGTACGGGCATGGTTTCCTTCCCGGAATGCGGGGGCGGGGCATGCCCTGGATACCGGGCAGCCGGGTCCCGGCGCGTGACCGTCACTCCTTCGGTGGCGCGTCCCGTGGGGGTTCCGTGTCCCGGCGGCGCGGCGACCGTCGTGACGGCGTCCGAAGGTTGTCCGCGTGTTGTCACAGGTCCCGGCGGGCGGTTCCCCGGCGTTCACGACGGGAGCATGGTCTGGGTATGCCGGTCGGCGACCGTGCCGGAGGCAGACCCGTGGAGGTGCGCCATGTGTTCCCACCAGTTCCCGAGCGCGACGGCCGACCGCGGCCCGGCGCACGTCGTCGCCGCCCACCCCGAGCAGGGCTGGAGCCTGCGGTGCGACGGGGCGATCGTCTTCGACGACACGGGTGAGCTGCGCGCCGACGGCAGCGTGGTCCCGCCGCGCCGCGGCCCGGCCGAACGGCTCGCCGTCGCCGCCTGACCCGGCCCGGCCACCTCGCGGCAGGGCACGGCCGCCGCCATCCGGCGTACCCCGCAATACTGACTCTCATTCAGCCGGGCACCAGAGGTGACCAGCAGTGATGCCGGGGACCTAAAATGATCAACGTGCCCGAGCAACACGCCCCGAGGTCCCTCATCGTCACGCTCTACGGCGCGTACGGCCGCTTCCTGCCCGGTCCGGTGCCCGTCGCCGAGCTGATCCGGCTGCTGGCCGCCGTCGGTGTGGACGGCCCCTCCGTACGCTCCTCGGTGTCCCGGCTGAAACGGCGTGGGCTGCTGGTCCCGGCGAGGACCGCACAGGGCACCGCCGGATACGACCTGTCCGCCGAGGCACGGCAGCTGCTCGACGACGGCGACCGCCGGGTGTACGCCGAAGCTCCCCCGGAGAACGAGGGCTGGGTGCTCGCGGTGTTCTCGGTGCCCGAGTCGGAGCGGCAGAAGCGGCACGTGCTGCGCTCCCGGCTGGCCGGGCTCGGCTTCGGCACCGCCGCGCCCGGCGTGTGGATCGCCCCGGCCCGGCTGTTCGAGGAGACCCGGCACACCCTGCGCCGCCTCCGCCTCGACCCGTACGTGGACTTCTTCCGCGGTGACCACCTCGGCTTCGCGCCCACCGCGGAGGCGGTCGCCCGCTGGTGGGACCTGACGGCCATCGCCAAGGCGCACGAGGAGTTCCTGGACGCCCACGAGCCGGTGCTGCGCGGCTGGGAGCACCGCGCGGACACCCCTGAGGAGGACGCCTACCGCGACTACCTCCGCGCCCTCGACTCCTGGCGCCACCTGCCGTACACCGACCCCGGGCTGCCGACCGGGCTGCTGCCCGCCGACTGGCCGGGCATCCGCTCGGCGGCCGTCTTCCGGGCGCTGCACGAGCGGCTGCGGGACGCGGGAGGCGCGTTCGCCGGTCTGTGAACAGTGACCTCCTGCACACCAGGAGTCACTCAGCCAAACCTCAGCTTCCTTCATCAGTCCTCTCAGACTTCTCACCTACCCTTCGACGGGTCGCCCTCGACGTCGCCTACCGGTACTTCGCCACCCCGAAGCGCCGGTTCATCCTCGCCGACACACCCGGCCACGTGCAGTACACCCGCAACATGGTCACCGGCGCCTCCACCGCCGAGCTGACCGTGATCCTGGTCGACGCCCGCAACGGCGTGGTCGAGCAGACCCGCCGGCACGCCGCGATCGCCGCCCTGCTGCGCGTCCCGCACGTGGTGCTCGCCGTCAACAAGATGGACCTGGTCGGCTACCAGGAGCCGATCTTCGCGGGGATCGCCGAGGAGTTCACGGCGTACGCGACCGAACTGGGCGTCCCCGAGGTCACCGCGATCCCGATCTCGGCGCTCGTCGGCGACAACGTCGTGGAACCCTCCGCGAACATGGACTGGTACGGCGGCCCGACCGTCCTGGAGCACCTGGAGACCGTCCCGGTCAGCCACGACCTGGCGCACTGCCACGCCCGGCTGCCGGTGCAGTACGTCATCCGCCCCCAGAGCGCGGAGCACCCGGACTACCGGGGCTACGCCGGCCAGATCGCGGCCGGGACGTTCCACGTCGGCGAAGCGGTCACGGTGCTGCCGTCCGGCCGTACGACGACGGTCTCCGGCATCGACCTGCTGGGCCGGCCGGTCGACACGGCGTGGACGACCCAGTCGGTGACCCTGCTGCTCACGGACGACATCGACGTCTCGCGCGGCGACCTGATCGTGCCGACGAAGGACGCCCCGGCGACCACCCAGGACGTCGAGGCGACCGTCTGCCACGTCGCCGACGCGCCGCTGACCGTCGGCCACCGGGTGCTGCTCAAGCACGGCACCCGCACCGTCAAGGCGATCGTCAAGGACATCCCGTCCCGGCTCACCCTCGACGACCTCTCCCTGCACCCGCACCCGGGACAGCTCGTCGCCAACGACATCGGCCGGGTGAAGATCCGTACCGCCGAGCCGCTGCCGGTCGACTCCTACTCGGACTCGCGCCGCACCGGCTCGTTCATCCTGATCGACCCCGCCGACGGCACCACGCTCACCGCGGGCATGGTCGGCGAGTCGTTCGCGTCCCCCGAGCCGGTCAAGGACGAGCCCGAAGACGACGGCTGGGACTTCTGACATGCAGACGACCGACGTCTACTCGACGTTCGCGAAGGAGGGCGGCCGCGTCGGCAGCGGTGCCCTCGGCAGCGGGCAGGGCGGGGTGGCGCGATGTGCGTGCTGACGTACGCGCACTGCCTGCGCGCCCTGGCCCCCCACCCGACGTCCCGGATGCGACGAAGACCTGCCGACCTCCCGGCCACGACCTGAAAGACCGTGACCGCCGGGCCAACGAGAGGAAACCCTCCCGTGCCTGTCAACCGCTCAACTCTCCTTCGCCGCGGCATGGCCGTGGTCGCCGCCCTCCCCTTGCTCACGCTCGCCGCCTGCGGCTACGGGTCGAAGTCCACGACCGACAACGCCAAGGAGAAGGTCTCCGCCGGATCCTCGAAGATCGACGGCCTCGACTCGGTCAAGATCGGCTACTTCGGCAACCTCACCCACGGGACCGCGCTCGTCGCCCGTCAGCAGGGTTACTTCCAGAAGCAGCTGGGTGCCACCAAGGCGGCTTACCAGATCTTCAACGCCGGCCCCTCGGAGATCGAGGCGCTCAACTCCGGCTCCATCGACATCGGCTGGATCGGCCCGTCCCCGTCGATCAACGGCTACGTCAAGTCGAACGGCAAGAGTCTGAAGATCATCGGCGGTTCGGCCTCCGGCGGTGTCAAGCTCGTCGTGAACCCGAAGAAGATCAAGTCCCTGAAGGACGTCAAGGGCAAGAAGATCGCGACACCGCAGCTGGGCAACACGCAGGACGTGGCGTTCCTCAACTGGATCGCCGACCAGGGCTGGAAGGTCGACGCCAACACCGGCAAGGGCGACGTGTCGGTGGTCCGCACCGACAACAAGATCACCCCCGACGCCTACAAGTCCGGGGCCGTCGACGGCGCCTGGGTGCCCGAGCCGACCGCGTCCAAGCTGGTCGCCGAGGGCGGCAAGGTGCTGCTCGACGAGTCGACGCTGTGGCCGGACAAGAAGTTCGTGATCACGAACATCATCGTGCGGCAGCAGTTCCTCAAGGAGCACCCGAAGGCCGTCGAGGCGGTGCTGAAGGCCTCGGTCGAGGCCAACAAGTGGATCAACGCCAACCCGGACCAGGCCAAGGCGGTGGCGAACAAGCAGCTGGAGGCCGACTCCGGCAAGGCGCTGCCCGACGACGTCCTGGACCCGGCGTGGAAGTCGATCCAGTTCACCGACGACCCGCTGGCCGCCACCCTCAACACCGAGGCGGAGCACGCGGTCAAGGCCGGCCTGCTGGAGAAGCCCGACCTGAAGGGGATCTACGACCTGACGATCCTCAACAAGGTCCTCAAGGCCGAGGGCGAGGCCACCGTCTCCGACGCCGGTCTCGGCAGCAGCTGACGGAACCCGACGAGATCCCAGGAGGTGACGACCATGGCCACGACCCTCGCCAAGGCCGACGAGACCGTCGAGTACGCGGCGCGGCTGGAGCACGTCTCCAAGTCCTTCGCCGGACCGGGTGGGCAGCAGCTCGTCCTGGACGACATCAGCCTCGATGTCGCGCCGGGCGAGTTCGTCACCCTCCTGGGGGCCTCGGGCTGCGGCAAGTCCACGCTGCTGAACCTGGTGGCCGGTCTGGACGCGCCGAGTACCGGTGCCATCGCGACGGACGGCCGCCCGGCCCTGATGTTCCAGGAACACGCCCTCTTCCCGTGGCTGACCGCGGGCAAGAACATCGAACTCGCCCTCAGGCTCCGCGGCGTCCCGAAGTACGAGCGGCGCGACAAGGCCGAGGAACTGCTCGAACTCGTCCGGCTGAAGGGCGCGTACGGCAAGCGCGTGCACGAGCTGTCGGGCGGCATGCGGCAGCGGGTGGCGCTGGCGCGGGCGCTCGGCCAGGAGAGCAACCTGCTGCTGATGGACGAGCCGTTCGCGGCCCTCGACGCCATCACGCGGGACGTGCTGCACGACGAACTGACCCGGATCTGGGCGGAGACCGGACTGTCCGTCCTCTTCGTCACGCACAACGTGCGCGAGGCGGTGCGGCTGGCCCAGCGGGTCATCCTGCTCTCGTCCCGCCCCGGCCGGATCGCCCGCGAGTGGACGGTCGGCATCCCGCAGCCGCGTCGCATCGAGGACGCGCCCGTCGCCGAACTGTCCCTTGAGATCACCGATGTACTGCGGGGGGAGATCCGCCGTCATGGCCAGCACTGAGACCACGCCGACCCAGGATGCCGGAAGCGTCGAGGCGGGCCTCGACGCGCTGGAGACCTCGGTCGCCGGGCGGCCGCCCTTCAGCCAGACCTTCCGGAACAAGATCCTGCCGCCGATCATCGCCGTCGCGGTGGTGCTGGTCGCCTGGACCCTGCTCTACCCGGTCGTCGACGACCCGTCGAAACTGCCCTCCCCCGCCGACGTCTGGAGCGCGGTCGAGGACCAGTGGGTCAAGGGGACCCTGCTCAGCTACATCTGGGGCAGCGTCTCCCGCGGTCTGCTGGGCTTCCTGCTCGCGCTGGTGATCGGCACGCCGCTGGGCCTGGTGGTGGCGCGGGTGAAGTTCGTCCGCGCGGCCTTCGGCCCGATCCTGTCCGGCCTCCAGTCGCTGCCCTCGGTCGCCTGGGTGGCGCCCGCGGTCATCTGGCTGGGGCTGGACAACTCGGTGATGTTCACGGTGATCCTGCTGGGCGCCGTGCCCTCCATCGCCAACGGTCTGGTGTCGGGCGTCGACCAGGTGCCCCCGCTGTTCCTGCGTGCGGGCCGCACGCTCGGCGCGACGGGCCTGCGCGGCACCTGGCACATCGTGATGCCGGCCGCGCTGCCCGGCTACGTGGCCGGCCTGAAGCAGGGCTGGGCGTTCTCCTGGCGTTCGCTGATGGCCGCGGAGATCATCGCCCAGTCGCCGGACATGGGCATGGGGCTCGGTCAGCTGCTGGAAGTGGGCCGTACCAACAGCGACATGGCGACGGTCTTCCTGGCCATCCTGCTCATCCTGTTCGTCGGCATCGCCATCGACCTGCTGATCTTCAGCCCGCTGGAGCGCTGGGTGCTGCGCAGCCGCGGTCTGCTGGTGAAGAGCTGAGGGCCGCCGTGCGGAGGAAGCCGGTGCGCCCCGTCCTCGTGGTGATCGCCCACGGCAGCCGTGATCCACGGCACGCGGCGACCGTGCACGCCCTGGTGGAGCGGGTGCGGTCGCTGCGGCCTGGGCTGCGCGTGGAGACCGGCTTCCTGGACTTCAACATCCCGTCCGTGCACGGTGTGCTGGAGTCACTGGCGGCGGAGGGCGTCCAGGACGTCGTCGCCCTCCCCCTCCTCCTCACCCGCGCGTTCCACGCGAAGGCCGACATCCCGGCCGTCCTGCGCGACGCGCCGCCGCGGCTGCGGATCCGGCAGGCGGACGTGCTGGGCCCGTCCCCGCTGCTGCTTTCGGCCCTGGAACAGCGGCTGCACGAGGCGGGGCTGGGCCCTGCCGACAAGTCCTCGACCGGGGTGGTGCTGGCCTCGGCGGGGTCCAGCGACCCGGAGGCGATCGCGGTGATCGCGGACATCGCGCGCCAGTGGCGGGGCACCGGCTGGCGCGCCGTGCGGCCCGCGTTCGCCTCCGCGTCCCTGCCCCGCACCGAGGACGCGGTACGCGAACTACGGGAGCTGGGCTGCGCCCGGGTGGCGGTGGCCCCGTACGTCCTCGCACCCGGCTTCCTGCCCGACCGGATCGCCCGGGGCGCGGCGGAGGCGGACGTACTGGCCGAGGTGCTGGGTCCGGCGCCGGAGGTGGCGCGCGTGCTCCTCCAGCGGTACGACGCGGCCCGCCTGCCCGCGCTGGCGGCCGTGGGGGCCTGACAGGCCGGTGTTCGCGGTCCGGCGCTCCCCTGTCCGTCGGACCGCGAACAGCCGGTCCACGGCGGGCCCTTGCGGGCACTCGCTGCCGTGGCCGGCTCTTCTTACTGCGTCGTGCGGGGCGCACGTGTCACACCTGTGGCTTTACCGGTTCGGTTCCCGGCGACTTGTCACTGTTGGGCAGTTGACCCGGTGGTCGCGGTCACCGTGGCCGCGGGACCGACACCGGCCGCGGTGACGGCGGCGACGGTCACGGTGTAGCGGGTGCCGGGCCGCAGTCCGCCGAGCACCCGGAACATGCCCTTGGCGGACGGCTGGGTGACCAGGACGTCCCGCCCGGTGACGTCGACCGGGGCGCGGCCGTCGGAGACGGTGATGCGGTAGCCGGTCACCCGGGCGTCGCCGGTGTCGGTGGGCGGGGTCCAGGCGAGGGTGGCCGCGGTGGCCGTCGTGCGCAGTTTCGGGCCGGTCGGTGCGGCCGGGAGGGTGTGCGCGGCGGCCGGGGCCAGCGGTGCCGAGGCGAGTGAGGGGGCGCTCTCGCCGTGGGCGTTGCGGGCGGTGACCGTCACGGTGACGGGGATCGCGGGGACACCGAGGCGGATCAGGGCGGTCCGCTTGAACTCGGCCGCGGACGCGCTCGCTTCGCCGACCTGACGGCCGGTCGCGTCGTAGGCCCGCGCCGTGTACCCCGTCACCGGTGAACCCCCGTCCGCGAAGGTGGGGTTGAAGGTGACCCAGAGCGCGTCGGCACCGGCGGTGCCGGTCCCGACCCGGGAGGGCGCCTCGGGAACGGAGACGGCGCCGACGCGGCGGTCGAGCAACTTCCGGTAGGCGGGTTCCAGTCCGGCGTCGTCCAGTACGGCCGCCGGTACGTCGGAGAGTCCCGTGATGATCTGGTTGCCGGTGGTGACCAGGCCCTTGTTGTCGCCGTCGGCCGTGCCCTCCTCCCACCAGTTGTCCTTGACCAGGGTCGGGTCGTTGTTGCCGAGGCCGTCGCGGTAGTCGGTGTGCCGGGAGGCGACGTTGGCGTAGGAGGCGTGGTAGAGGACGTTGCCCTCGACGGTCTCGTAGGTGCAGCCGTTGTCGGTGTAGACGTTCTTGCCGAGGCCCCACTGGTCGTGGATGACGTTCCCGGTGACCTTCTCGCCGTCGGTCAGGGAGGTCCCGGTCAGACCCTGGGTGTAGACGCCGCCGCCGTCGTCGAGCATCTGCATGTAGTCGTAGATCAGGTTGCTCCGCACGGCGTTGTCGTGGCTGGGGTTGGGCGTGGCCGGATCGCCGATCTTGTCGGGCCAGCCGCCCCAGCCCAGGGAGACGGCCGAGTAGCCGACGTGGTCGATCTGGTTGTGGGCGATGGTGTCGTGCTGCGTGTAGCCGTTGAGGATCGCCACCCCGCCGTGGTACTCGCGGGGCAGGCCGTAGAGGTGGTTGTCGGTCACCTGGACGCCGGAGGCGGGCGTCTGCCCGTCGACTCCGCCGATCTCGACGCCGTTGCCGGAGATGTCGGTGAAGATGCTCCCGCTGACCGTGGAGTCCGCCGAGCCCGCCCCCAGTTCGAGGCCGGAGGCGCCGAGGTGGGCGAAGACGTCGTCGGCGAAGCCGATGCGCTGCCCGTACGCGAACGACACGTTGCCCGGCATCTTCGTCCAGGACGCGAACGGGCAGGTGCCGCCCTCGACGTACTGGCACAGCCCCTGGGTGGCCCAGCCCCGGTCCCCGGTGATCGTGTAGCCGGCCTGGATCTCGGAGAAGCCCTCCGGGCCGCTCGGCGTCAGCCAGGTCGCGTAGCCGAACTCGATGTTCCGGAAGGCGATGTCGTGCACGGGCGCGTCCGCCGTGCCCCGTCCCTCGACCAGTTTCTCGGCGGCCGCCGCCTCGACGTCGGCGCGGGACAGGCTCTCGCCCTTGCGGGGCAGGTAGTAGACCCGGTGCGCGCTCTTGTCGAGGTACCACTCACCGGGCTGGTCGAGCAGTTCGTAGGCGTTCTCCACGTACGACGGCTTGCCGCCGTCGGTGAGTTTCCCGGGGCCGACCATGCTGACCGTGCGCCCGGGGATGTCGGGGAACTCCACGCGTTTGTTGGAGTTGTCCCAGCAGGGCTGGGTCATGGTGATCGTGGTTCCCTCGGCGGCGGCGACACGGCAGCGCGGCTCGGTCCACTGCCCGAGTCCGTTGCGCTCCACGTTCCACAGCGCCTCGCCGCTGGTGTACACGAACTCCGCGTCGGCGGGGTGCTTCCAGTGGGCGATCGTGTCGGAGGACGCGGTGTAACCGGTGGCGGTCTGGGTGAGGGTGACCGGTACGGCCCCGCGGGCCCGTTGGGCGCGCACCCCGTCGACGTACAACTGCCGGGTGTCGGTGAGCCCTCGGGGGGCCGGCGCGGACCACAGCCCGGCCCGGCCCGGCACCTGCCGCCAGCCGGTGACCCGGCGGCCGCCGCTGATCAGGGTGGCGTCACCGGTGCCCTGCCAGATCACCCGGTGGCCGTTGCCGCCGGAGTCGCGGGCGTCCAGGACCAGGGGCCCGGTGCGGCGGTAGGTGCCCGGGGCGAGGTGGACGGTGAGGTCGGCGCGCAGACCGGCGACCCTGGCCCGGACCAGGTCGCGGGCGCGGTCGAGGGTGCGGACGGGGCTTCGTGCGGTGCCGGGGGCGTGGTCGTCGCCGGTGGGTGAGACGTAGACGTCGGAGGAGGCGCGGGCCTCGGCCGTGGCCGGGGCGGCGAGGCCCGGGGTGCCGAGGGCGAGCGCGGTGACGAGGGTGATCAGGGCGGCTCTTCGGTGCGTGGGCATGTACCCCTCCCGTGGGATCAGCCTGGACCCAACGCCGGGAAAGGTAGGAGCATTTGGACGCCTCGGTCAATGAACATGACGGGATTGCTCACGAGAACCCGGACAAGTCCCCTGATTCATCGGACCAGTGGGGCCTCGGCTATGCCGGTCAGCCGGTCAGCTCGACCAGCTTGAGGGCGGTGTTCCAGTTCCGGGTGGTGGCGATCAGCCCCTTGTTGACCCGGGACCGGGACAGCGCCTCCGCCAGCTTGGAACGGCCGAGGCCGTCCGGGGCGTACAGGTACAGCGCCCGGTCCCCGAGGCGGAACTCCTCCGGGAGGTGGGCGGCCGGGTCGATGCCCGCGTACCGCTCCGGGGTGACCGGCCCGGAGAGGTAGGTGACGTGCAGCTGCTTGGCCTCCAGTTCGGCCGCCGAAAAGGGGCAGGCCTCGGCGACCGCCTTCAGATACGCGTGGTCACGGACCAGCACGTCGACCGAGGTCAAGGCCGAGTTCATCCACCGGCTGGCCGACGCGGGTCTGACGACGATCGAGGCGACCAGTTTCGTACACCCCGAGTGGGTGCCC
>NZ_JBEYFC010000106.1:0-22443 GCF_040634175.1 Streptomyces sp. NPDC007162 | reverse complement strand
ACGACCGCCAACTCCACGCCCATCCTCGTCGCCGGCCTGTGCTACCTGCTGGTCACGATCCCGCTCGGCTTCGTCGTGCGCCGCATGGAGGCCAAGGCGCAGGAGGCCGTGCGATGAGCCGACCCGAGATCGAGCTGAGAGGCCTGCACAAGTCCTTCGGCGACAACGAGGTGCTGCGCGGCATCGACCTGGAGATCGGCCGGGGTGAGGTCGTCTGCGTGATCGGCCCGTCCGGCTCCGGGAAGTCGACCCTGCTCCGGTGCGTCAACCTCCTCGAAGAGCCCACCGAGGGCCGGGTGTTCGTCGGCGGCACCGAGCTGACCGACCCCGACGTCGACATCGACGCCGTGCGCCGCCGGATCGGCATGGTCTTCCAGCAGTTCAACCTCTTCCCGCACCTCACCGTCACCGAGAACCTCACACTCCCGCAGCGCAGGGTGCTCCGCCGCGACAAGGCGCAGGCCGCGCGCGTCGCCGCCGAGAACCTCGCACGGGTCGGCCTGTCCGAGAAGGCCGACGCCTACCCGGCCTCCCTCTCCGGCGGCCAGCAGCAGCGTGTGGCCATCGCCCGCTCGCTGTCGATGGGCCCGGAGGTGATGCTCTTCGACGAGCCCACCTCGGCGCTCGACCCGGAGCTGGTCGGCGACGTCCTCGCGGTGATGCGGATGCTCGCGGACGAGGGCATGACGATGATGGTGGTCACCCACGAGATGACCTTCGCCCGCGAGGTCGCCGACCGGGTCGTCTTCATGGACGGCGGGGTGATCGTCGAGGACGGCACCCCCGACCGGGTCATCGGCGACCCGGCCCACGCCCGCACCCGCCACTTCCTGTCCCGGCTGCTCGACCCGGCCATGGCCCAGGTGGAGGAGGAGACCCCGGAGTAGGCGGCCGGGGCCGGCTGTCAGTGTGCTGTGCGAGGGTTCCGCCGTGAACGCACATCAACTGGCGGTCCTTCGACGCCCCCCGGGTGCACGGCGGCCGGCTGCTGAGCCGTGTCGGTGAGGGGCCCCCGTCGTCCTAGGCTGACCCCCATGAGCGATCAGGCGGTGCTGCACGTGAAGGGCCGGGTCCTCGCGGGGCCCGAGGACGTCCGCGACGAACTGTGGGTGGTGGGCGGCCGGGTCTCCTACGACCGTCCCGTCGGCGCCCGTGACATCAGGACCGTCGCGGGCTGGACGCTCCCCGGCCTGGTCGACGCCCACTGCCATGTCGGCCTCGGACCGCACGGCCCGGTCGACGCGGCGACCGCCGAGAAGCAGGCCCGCACCGACCGCGAGGCCGGCACCCTCCTCATCCGGGACGCCGGATCGCCCTCCGACACCCGCTGGGTCGACGACCGCGACGACCTCCCGAAGATCATCCGGGCCGGCCGGCACATCGCGCGCACCCGCCGCTACATAAGGAACTTCGCCCACGAGATCGAACCGGCCGACCTGGTCGCGTACGTCGCCCAGGAGGCCCGGCGCGGCGACGGCTGGGTCAAGCTGGTCGGCGACTGGATCGACCGCGACCTCGGCGACCTCGCCCCCAGCTGGCCGCGCGACGCGGTCGAGGCGGCCATCGCCGAGGCCCACCGGCTCGGCGCCCGGGTCACCGCGCACTGCTTCGCCGAGAACTCCCTCCAGGACCTCGTCGAGGCCGGCATCGACTGCGTCGAGCACGCGACGGGTCTGACGGAGGACCTCATCCCCCTCTTCGCCGCACGGGGCGTCGCGATCGTCCCGACCCTCGTCAACATCGCGACCTTCCCGCAGCTCGCGGCCGGCGGCGACGAGAAGTTCCCGCGCTGGTCGGCCCACATGCGCCGGCTCCACGAGCGCCGCTACGACACCGTGCGCAGCGCCTACGACGCCGGCATCCCGGTGTACGTCGGCACGGACGCCGGCGGCAGCCTCGCCCACGGCCTGGTGGCCGACGAGGTCGCCGAGCTGGTCACCGCCGGCATCCCGGCCGTCGACGCGCTCGCCGCGACCAGCTGGGCGGCCCGCGCCTGGCTCGGCAGGCCCGGTCTGGAGGAGGGCGCACCGGCGGACCTGGTGGTGTACGAGAGCGACCCGCGCGCCGACGTACGCGTCCTGGCGTCCCCCCGGCTGGTGGTGCTGAACGGGGCGGCGGTCGCCTGAGCGGACGTCAGGCGGACGTCGCGTGGAGGAGACTGTGCAGGTCGCGCCGGGCCGACTCCTGCTCCTCCGGGCTGAGGTCCGCGAGCACGACGGCCTGTACGAGCCGGTGCACCCTGAGTGTCTCCTTCCCGAGGCGGTCGACCTCCGCCAGGCAGAACCGCTCCAGCTCCGCGACGAGGTCTTCGAGCTGGGACCGCGCCCGCAGCGCGGGGTCGTGCCGGCGCAGCACCGCGAGGGCCTCGGCGCCGCACACGGTCCCCAACGACAGTTCCAGGGGCCAGAAACAGCAGCACAGCTGGAGCAGACGGCAGGCGGCGGGTGATCTCTTCCGCAGAGCGGTCTGCGCCATCCTCGTCGGCGCCTGGGCCGCCACCGACCTCGGGACGTCCGAACCGGGGGCAGGCCCGCCCAGGCCCAGCTCGCCGAGGCACTCGTCCACCGTGCCGCCGGTCGCGGCCAGCCACGCGCCGACCTGGTCGAGGGCGAGCGGGGGCAGCTCGCCGAGCGCCTTGGCGAGGTCGGTGGCCGAGAGGGCGCTCAGGTCCGGCGCCCGGCCCCGCAGCAGTTCCACCCGTCTGATCGGCGCGATGTGGTCCAGCACCACGGTGTGGGCCCGGCTCTCCCAAGCGGCGTCGCGCACCGTGAGCAGTACCCGGCCGGGCCCCGACGGCAGCAGTCCGGCCAGCTCCTCCGGGTCGGCGGCGTCGTCGTACACCAGGAGCCAGCGGGCATACGGCTGCCCGGCCTGAAGGTGGGACAGCACCTCGGCGGCCCCGTCCTCGGCACTGTCCCGCGGCGGCAGCCCCACGGCCGCGGCCAGCCGGGCCAGTGACTGCGTCGCGAGCCGGCGCTCCACCCCGCGCACCCACCACACCAGGTCGTAGTCGGCGCGGAACCGGTGCACGTACTCGACGGCCAGCTGGCGGCGGCCCATCCCCATCCCCGTGGCGCGCACGGCCACCCGGCGGCTGACCCCCAGGGCGTCGTGCACGGTGTCCAGCGGGACGTCCCGTCCGAGGAAGCGCGGGTTGCGCGGCGGCGCCTCAGCGACCGCGGGCAGATGGTTCGGGAAGCCGGGAGCGGTACCGTCCGGGGAGGCGGAATCCCTGGCGCCGACGGAGCGCAGCACGGCCGTCCGTGCCTGTTCCTCGTCGAGCCCGGTGAGTTCGACGGGGGCGAACCGCGCCAACGGCGGTGCCGACGCCGCCGAGTCGTCGATCCTCAGCAGCACGGGCGGGGGCGCGCCCTCGGCGGAGGGCCAGTCCACGCCCGAGCGCGGGGAGCCCAGGAACGCCGCCGACAGCAGGATCACCGTGCGTGGGGCGGCGCCGTCCTGCCGGCCGGCGTCGAAGGCCGAGGGGACCACCTGGAAACCGGCCTGCGTCAGCACGTGCCGCACCCAGTCGGCCCACATCCGGTCCTGGGGCACCGAGAGCAGCACGAGCGGTGTCGTCTCGGGAGCCAACGGACGCCGGAACGCCCCGAGGTGGTACTTGCGCAGACTCTCGTCGAGCTCGGGCAGCCGCGTCACCCGCCCACCGGTGATCGCCGCGGTCAGCCTCTCGTAGGCCGACAGCAGGCTGTCCGTCTCACCGGGCGGGTCCTTGAAGGTGGCCAGCACCTCCTCGTGCTCGTAGCCCGTGCGATGCGGGATGCGGTTCTCCTGCCAGTAGCGGTGGGCGGCGTCCGCGGACAGCCCGTGCGGCAGGCCCGCGAAACGCGCCCTGGCCATCGCCTGGCCCGCCGCGAAGGCCGCTCTGCGGGCCGTGTTGACCCGCATCGGCACGGGCAGGACGCGGATCTCCCGGCCCCCCGGCCTGCCCAGCACGTGCTGCGCGGTCAGCGCCGCGCCGTCGATGCTCTGGTCGTTGAGGGTGAAGCAGCTGACGAGGGTGTCCGGCAGCTCGCGGATGCAGATGTCGACCGCGCTGCCCATGCCGGACCGGCTGTCGATCAGCACGAAGTCGTAGTCGCGTTGCCAGCGTTCCCGCAGCGCCTCCAGGAAGCGGCCGTCGAGTTCGTTCCAGCGGAACGACTGGAGTGTCGCGTGGTAGTTGCGGTCCTGCCGACCGGCCGGGAGGCAGTTCAGCCAGCCAGGGCCCGGGAACGCCCACTTGACGGACATGGCGTGCTCGACGTCGGCCTGCCGCCGGTAGAAGCCCTCGTCCGGCAGACCACGGCGGCGTGCCGCGTCCGCGAAGTCGGCGAACAGGTCGATCAGGCCCGGGGTCGTACCGAGCGACCCCGGGGGCAGGAAGGGCTTGAAGTACCGAGGCAGTCCGCCCGGCGTCTCCAGGTCCCAGTCCACGGCCAGCACCCGGTGGCCGTTGGCAGCCAGGATCCAGGCCACGTTCGCCAGCGCCATGGTCCGGCCGACGCCGCCCTTGTACGAGTAGAAGGTGATGATCCTCCCGTCACGGTTCTCTGTCACCGGAGTCCTCCGGGGAGACGAGGGGAGCCGTGAGCCGGGGGCGGGGCCGCGGGTGCGGACCGGCGACGGGGGACTGCCGGGCGAACTCCGCGTACGCGTGCCGGACCAGCGGGCTGAGCGCGTCGGGGAACGACTCCTGGCTGCCGACCCCGGAGACGGACGCCCTGGACACCGCCCGGGTGAACCGGATGAGCTGCGGGATCACGTTCTCCAGTCGCGTGGGATCGGGCGCCCCCGGGGCGAGGGCGTCCGGATCCTCGCGGTTCCAGGGGATCATCACCCGGGTCCAGGGAGTGGCCCGCTTGTCGAACCACGACAGCTTGGCGCTCAGCTCCGGATCCAGCAGGGCCCAGGGATCCACCAGCAGCAGGGTGGGGCCGCGGGACGGACTGAAACCGCTCGACCGGTCGAGGGCCTCGTCCAGGGAGTACACCTCGACATGGAGCCCGAGGAGGCGGATCAGCTCCTCCGCGAACATGGCCAACGGCCTGCCGGCGAAGGGATGATAGGGGTTCCAGTCGACCTCCCGCGCGCCGTAGGCTCCTGCGTCGCGGCTGTCGGGGAGCTGGTCCTGCCGGGCGGCGGCGACCACGATACTGAGGGGCCGGAGCTCGCGGTGCCGGTCGAAAGCGCTCGGCAGCTCCTCGAACACCGGCGGCCGGGACGGGGGAAGCCGGCTCTCATGGGCCACCCGGACGATCCGCTCGGACAGTTCGAAGACGGCCTCGTCGTAGTCGTCCCGCAGCCGGCTGAGTTTGATCAGACCGTACAGCCCGTTGTTCTCGTAGCGCTGGTTGAACGAGGAGAAGTCGAGGTGCAGGCGCCGGGCGGAGTCCGGGAGCTGCTCGAAGTCGACGCGGGTCCACAGCGCCGGGACCATCCCCAGTGCGTCGCGGGCGCCGGCCGCCTTCGCCCGCACGACACGCTCGTTGAACGCGTACCACTCACGTCCGCACATCTCGTTGGAGAAGTAGCGCGGCGAGAGCAGCGGCACGAAGACCCGGCAGGTGGCGAGGCTCATGCTGAGCGCCTCGGACCAGCTCTCCCCGGTCCGCAGCGTCCGGTCCATGAAGCCCACCTGCGAGCCGGCGGGCAGATCGGTGAGGGCCATGATGTGCTCGCAGAGATCCCGGAAGAGCAGGTGCACCCAGTGGTCCGGGTCGCCGCCCTCGGAGCCCCAGGACGGGGTACGGGCGTAGCTCAGAAAGAAGTACGGCCCAGACCGGTCCGCCGGCGTCCCACGCATCCGCTCCCGCTTCCTCCTCCCACAGTGCCGTCGTCTCACAACGACCGCAGGAAGACCCCGAGTTCGAGCATGTCGATACGGTAGTAGTCCCGGGGGTGCACCACCACGGTCAAGGACCGGCACACCCCCCGCGCCCGGGCGTGCGCCACGAAGGACAGCAGGATCATCTTCAGCAGGCTCGCGTGGTCCATGTTGTTGATGCGCGCGAGATCCGACCCGGTGATGGGCATGGCGACCTCCTCGCGGTACCCGTGCAGGCGGATCGCCTCCCACAGCCGCGCGAGGCTGTTCCAGAGCTGTTCCGTGCTGCAACTGGTGGCCAGGTCGTTGTTCATCCGCCCGTAGGCCGCGCAGAAGTAGCTGCGCCCCGGGTCCTTGAGGACGGCGACCGTGCCCACGGGGTAGCGCACCAGTTTCCCTGTCCGCTTCGTCTCCCGCGTCTCCCGGCCCACCGGGGGCACCCCTGCGAGGGCGTCCTCCAGCAGGGCGTCGAGCAGGGCGACGTCACCCGAGTGCACCCGGTGCAGAAACTGTCCCTGGACACTGCGGCGGGCGACCAGGGCCTCGTCGGCGGTGTCGGTGTCGAACGTGTCCGTGAAACCGATGACCAGGTGACACCCGCGGTCGAAAAGGTCGCCCACCTCGACGGTCACGGTGAAGTCGGGATGGGTGAAGTCGCGGCTGACCCGGTCCCTGGGCCGGGCGAGCACGCTCGCCGCCAGGAACGCGAGCGCCGCGATCCCGACGAAGGCGGGCCAGCGGACCAGGGCGAGATCGGGCCAGAAGGCCAGCACGAGTTGGGCGGTACCGGCCAGCACGCCGAACTGGACGGCATAGGTACGTCCCAGCAGCGCGAGTCCGTGCCGGGTGCCGAACAACGTCCGCAGGCGCTCGCTCGGGCGGGCCACCGGGTCAGCTCCCGGATCCCGGTTCCGGTGCTGCCCCGGGCTGCTCCGCAGCGGCGAACAGGCCGTCGAAGAGCACCTTCGCGTGCTGTCTCGACTGCTCGGCCCGCAGACCGTCCACCGTGCGTTGCAACGCGGTGATGCGGTCGACCTGGTTGAGCAGGAGGGAGAGCATCTGGTTCTGGACCTCCTCGGCGGAGGGCCGCGGCGGGGGCGTGGCCGGCTGCTGCTCCTTCGCCTTCCGCGTGATCTCGTCGAGGCCGTCCCTCAGCTCCGGCCAGTACTTGGCGAAGAGGTCTTCCAGGCGTCTCTCGTCGGCCGGTGGATCACACAGCTTGTTGATGCTCTTGATCAGGCTCAGCACGTCCTCCTCGGTCTCCGCCGACGTGGCCTGGAACTGGGTGAGCGGGGTGCCCACCAGGTCCGCCACCGTGGTACCGAGCAGGAGGAGCGGGGCGAGTTTCGGCTTGCCCACTTCGCGGGAGAGCGCGCCGGCCTCGAAGTGGATCCACGGTTCGGTGCGGTTCTCCGGCGTGACACACACGATGCCGAACTGGGAGTCCCGCAACTGCGCTGCGATCGCGTCGTATCCGCGGTCGCCCTTGGCGATGTCCTTCGACGACACGAAGGGTTCGATGAGATGGTTGAAGTGCGGCAGCTTCTCGCGCAGCAGCAGGGCGCACTTCTGTGCCGGCACCCCGGACCAGCTCACGAAGACCTTGAACTTCTTCGGCATGGCGATCCCCCGTAAGACGCATGCAGCAGGACCAGATCGTAGCCACTCGCAGGGGCGACGGGTAAGCCGGTGACACCGGGACACCTCCCGGTCCACTGCATCGCAGGCGGTTCAGGCGCGTATCAACATCAGCGCCTGATCGAACGCCTGCAGGAACCGGTTCACGACCCCCCGGTCCCGTACGGCGATCCGCACCCACTCCTCGTCCAGCCCGGGAAACGTGTCCCCCCGCCGCACCGCGAACCCCAACGTCCGCAGTTGTCGGCGCACGGCGGCCGCCCCCGCCACCCGCACCAGCACGAACGGCCCCTCCGCGGGCTCCACCACCCGCACCCCCTCCGGCGCGAACTCCGCGAGCCCGGCCACCAGATGGGCCCGGTCCGCCGCGATCCGGTGCGCCGCGTGCGCCGCCTCCGCGAGCGCTCGCGGCGCCACACACGCCTCGGCCGCCGCCAGCGCGGGCGTCGACACCGGCCACAACGGCTGGACTCGCGCCAACTCGCCGATGATCTCCGGCGCGGCCAGCACGTAGCCGATCCGCAGCCCGGCCAGACCCCAGGTCTTCGTCAGACTCCGCAGCACCACGAGACCGGGCACGTCGGTCCGCCCGGCCAGCGCCTCCCGCTCACCCGGCACCGCGTCCATGAACGCCTCGTCGACCACCAACGTCCGCCCGGGCCGGGCGAGTCGCACGATCGCCTCGGCCGGATGCAGCACCGACGTGGGGTTGGTCGGGTTGCCGACCAGCACCAGGTCGGCGTCCTCCGGCACCGCCGCCGGATCCAGCCGGAAGCCGTCCGCCTCCCGCAGCAGCACCCGGTCCACGGTGTGCCCGGCGTCCCGCAGCGCCGCCTCCGGTTCGGTGAACTGCGGATGCACCACCACCGGCCGCCGCACCTTCAGCGCCCGCGCGAGCAGCACGAACGCCTCCGCCGCACCCGCCGTCAGCAGCACCCGCTCCACCGGCAGCCCGTGCCTCGCCGCCACCGCCGCCCGCGCCCGCCGCCCGTCGGGATACGCGGCGAGCGCGCCCAGCGACCCGGTGATCCGCTCCCGCAGCCAGACCGGGGGAGTACCGGAGCGCACGTTGACCGCGAGGTCGACGAGGGCGGAACCGTCGTCACGGACCTCCGCGTCGCCGTGGTGCCGCAGGTCGTGGCCGACTCCGGAACCGTCGTCAGTGCGCATGGGCATGCCCGTCATGGTGGTGGTGCCCGTGGCCGTGCGGGTGGCCCTCGTCGTCCGGGTGGAAGTGCGGCTGCTGCGGCAGGCCCACCTTGTCCTCGAAACCGGGCAGCGCGATCCGGTACACGCACGAGTCGCAGTTCATCCGCAGATCACCCGCGACCGCCTCCCGGTACCGTTCCATCACCAGGTCGAGCAGCTCCGGCTCGGGCCCGATGACATCCGCCGAACGCACCTCGACCTCCGGGTGCGCGTCCGCCCACCCCTCGGTCTGCTGCCGCACCCGGTCCGGCAGGATCCCGGTGAACAGAAAGTACGGCAGGACCACGATCCGGCGCGCCCCCAGTTTCAGACACCGGTCGAGCCCGCCGGGCACGTCCGGCGCGGCCAGCGACACGAACGCCGTCTCGACCCCGGCGTAGCCGCGCCCCTCCCACAGCAGCCGGGCCGCCTTGTGCACCTCGGCGTTGGCGTCGGGGTCGGTGGAACCCCGGCCCACCAGCAGCACGGTCACGTCGGCGCGGTCCTCGGCGGTCCGCGCCCCACCGCCCAGCACCTCGTCGAGGCGTCGTTCCAGCACGGCCAGCAGCGAGGGGTGCGGGCCCAGCGGGCGCCCGTACGTGTACGAGATCCCCGGGTGCCGCTCCTTCTCCCGGGCCAGCGCGGCCGGGATGTCGCCCTTGGCGTGGCCGGCGGAGACCAGCATCAGCGGTACGGCGGCGAACCGTCGTACCCCCCGCTCCACGAGTTCGGCGACGGCGTCGCCGAGCGGCGGCGGGGACAGTTCGATGAAGCCGCCGGCGACGGGCAGTTCGGGGTGGCGGCGGCCCAGCTCCCGTACGAAGTCACGGAACGCCTCGGCGCCGGCGTCGTCCCGGGTGCCATGGCCGGCGATGAGCAGGGCGGGCGGGGTGGTCACAGGGTCTCCTCGGAAGTGGGGTGGTACAGCAGGGCGTTGAGTGCGGCGGCGGCGACCGCCGAGCCGCCCTTCTCGGACACGTTGCTGACGGCGGGCAGCCCGCTGGCGCGCAACGCCGCCTTGGACTCGGTCGCGCCGACGAAACCGACGGGCAGCCCGATGACGAGCGCGGGGGAGGCGTCCAGCGTCAGCAACTCCTCCAGGGCGGTCGGCGCGTTGCCGATCACCCACAGGGCGCCGGGCCCGACCTGCTCGTAGGCGAGCCGGATCGCGTGCGCCGAACGGGTCAGCCCGGGACCGGACTCGGCGTCGCGCAGCCGGCACACGGTCTCGCGGCGGGTGATGCCGGCGGCGACCATTTCCACGTCCACGACGACCGGCGCCCCGGCGTGCAGCGCCGCGTGCGCCCTCACCAGGTCGTCCTCGTCGGTCACCAGGTCGGTCGCGTACTCCAGGTCGGCGGCGGAGTGGACGACCCGCTCCACCACCGCCCGGGTCAGCGGCGGGAAGTGCGAGGTGTCCAGGCGGGCCCGCAGCCGCCGGAAGGACTCCTGCTCGATGGGGTGGACGACTCGGTTCACGGGGCCTCCTCCTGGGAGCCTTCCTGCCAGCGGTAGCCGCGCGGGGTGACCATACGCCCGGCGATGTTCCGGGTCGCCGTGTTGCCCACGGTCACGACCGTCATCATGTCGACCCACGCCGGGTCGACGGCGCCCAGGGTGGTCAGCCGGCTCGACTCGTCGGGGCGCGAGGCGTTGCGTACGACACCGACCGGCGTCGTCGGGGCCCGGTGCCCGGCGAGGATCGCCAGCGCCTTGGGCAGCTGCCAGTCACGGCCCCTGGAGCGCGGGTTGTAGAAGGTCACCACGAGGTCCGCCGCGGCCGCCGCGCGCACCCGGCGCTCGATGACCTCCCACGGGGTGTGCAGGTCGGACAGGCTGATCGAGACATGGTCGTGGCCCAGCGGCGCACCCAGGACCGCCCCGGCCGCGAGCGCCGCGGTGACCCCCGGCACCCCGATCACGTCGATGTCGTCGGAGGCCTCGGCGAGCGCGGGGGAGGCCATGGCGTACACGCCCGCGTCCCCGCTGCCGATCAGCGCGACGGCGTGCCCGGCCCGCGCCTCGGCGACCGCCGTGCGCGCCCGCTCCTCCTCGGCCCCGAGCCCCGACTCCAGGATCCGGGTGCCGGGCCGCAGCAGGTCGCGGATCTGGTCGACGTACTGGTCGAGGCCGACCAGCACGGCGGCGCGCCGCAGTTCGGCCCTGGCCCGCGGGGTGAGCAGATCCCGGGCGCCGGGCCCGAGCCCGACCACCGCGAGCCGCCCGCGTGCGGGACGCCGTACGACGGCACAGGTCGCCATGGCGGGCCTGCCGTCCGCACGGACCGACTTCCGCTTGGGCACGAGGAGTTCACCCCCGCGCAGCAGCGCCGCGGCCTCGGCGACGGACGGGGTGCCGACGGCGGCGAGCGGCGCGTCGGAGGGGTTGGGCACCGTCACACCCGCCAGCTCCGCGGCGGAGTACGTCACCAGGGGCACCCCGAGCCGTGCGGCCGCCGCGACGATCCCCGGCTCCCCTGCCTTGGCGTCGACGGTGGCGACCTCGGCGACGCTGCGAGCGGACAGTCCCGCGTCCCGCAGCGCACCCTCGATCAGGGCGAGCACCTCGTCGGCCGGGGCGCCGCCGGAGGCGCCCACGCCGACGACCAGGGACGGCGGGCGCAACAGCACCTCGCGCTCCCCTGGTGCGACGGCACGGTCGGTCAGCCGGACGGTGTACGCGCCTTCCTCCGCCAGTGGCAGCGCGGGCAGCGGCCATGCCGACTCGGCGCGCAGCGCCACCGGCTCACCGTCGAGCAGGGCCCGCGACACGGCCGCCACCGAGCCCTCCACCGGGAAGCCGAGGGTGTCCAGGCCGGCCAGCCCGACGGAGTCGGTGGCCGTCGTCACCACCGGCTGCGCGGCCAGCAACTCGCCCACCTGTCCGGCGAGTTCGTTCGCACCGCCGCCATGGCCGCCGACCAGCGACACGGCGAACCGGCCGCCCTCGTCGACGCACACCACGCCCGGGTCGGTGGCCTTCCCGCCCAGCAGCGGGGCGATCAGCCGCACCACCGCACCCGTGGCCAGGAAACACACCAGCTGCTCGCACTCCGCGAACGCCGACCGGACGGCGTCCCCGACGGGACCCTCGTACACCCGAGTGCGGTCCGGCCATGCCGCGGCCAGCCGGTCGCGTGCCGCCGCCCCCGCCGCGGTGGCGGAAATGAGGCCGATCACTGAGCAACTCCTTCTTCAGATCCTTCAGAGACGGGGGTTCGCGTCCCCCACAGCAGGAACACGGGGTTGGTGGCCGCCAGCCGGGTCACCTCACCGGGCAGCGGCGCGAGGCGCGACGACTGCAGCAGCACCCCGTCGCAGGAGAACCCGGCGCCGGTCAGTGCGTCGCGTGCCGCCGGTACCCGGTCCAGGGCGGCCATCGCGACCACCACCGTCCGCCGGGCCCGCAGCGCGCACGCGGTGACGACCGCGGGCAGCTCGGACCCGCCCCCGCCGACGAACACGGCATCGGGGTCGGGCAGTTCGTCCAGCACCTCGGGCGCCGAGCCGTGCCGTACGTCCACGTGCACGCCGTGCGTCCGGGCGTTGGCGGCGATCCGCGCCACCCCGTCGGCCGCCTTCTCCACGGCCACGGCGGCGGCGCCCAGCCGCGCGCACTCCACGGCCACGGACCCGGAGCCCGCGCCGACGTCCCAGACCAGGTCGCCGAGCCGGGGCCCGAGCCGGGCCAGCGCCAGCGCCCGCACCTCGAACTTGGTGATCATCGAGTCGCGGTGCGCGAACTCGCCCTCCGCCAGGGCCCATCCGGCGGGCCCGGCGGCCGCCCCGGCCACCGTACGGACACCACCGAGCGCCCGCGTCCGGTCGAGACACAGCACCACGCTGACGTCCGTACCCCAGTCGCGGCCGGCGGCCTCGGCCGGCGTGACCCACTCCACCCGCTCCCGCGCGGAGCCGAGCGCCGACGCGACCACGAGGACACGCTCACCGGACACCGCCGCCCGGGCGGACACCGATGCCGACGCCTGGGCGGGCGCCGACGCGGGCTCCGACGCCGATGCCGACGCCGGGGCGGGTGCCGACGCGGACGCCGGGGCGGGTGCCGATGCCGTGCCGAAGGCGTGCCGCAGCGCTGCGCCCAGCTCCGCCGGACCCGCTCCCGGTCCCGTCAGGACCGCCACCTTCGGATGCGCCCGGCAGACGTTCACCGCAGTGCGCGCCTCCCGCCCGTGCGCGCTCACCACCACCGCGTCGTCCCAGGGCAACCCCACCCGCGCGAAGGCGGCGGCCACGGACGACACCCCGGCCCGTACGTCCAGCCGTTCCGCCCCGAAGCGCTCGGCCAGCACCCGCACGACCCCGAAGAACCCGGGGTCGCCGGAGGCCAGCACGAGCACCCGGCCGCCCTTGTCCAGGTGCCGCTCAATGGCGTCGAGGGCCGGCGCCAGCGGGCCGAGCACGACCCGCTCGGCCCCCTCCGGCAGCCGTACCGCGTCCAGATGCCGGCGCCCTCCGACGACCAGCCCGGCACCGGCCGCCACGTCCGGGGGAAGCGGCGCCCCCGTCCCCGTACCGACGACCGTGATCACGTACTCGCCCCGCGTTCACGCAGCGCCCGGCGGGCCTCGGGGTCGGCCTTGCGGAAGCCGTGGAAGTGGCCGGGGTGGTAGAGGTGCGAGCGGGTGCCGTGGGCGGCCAGCGCGGGTCCCACCAGGAAGAGCGTGTGCTTCCAGAGCTTGTGCTCCTTGACCGTCTCCTCCAGCGTCTCGATCGTGCACCGCACGACCAGCTCCTCCGGCCAGGTCGCCTGGTAGGCGACGACGACCGGCGTCGACGTCGGGTAGCCGCCCTCCAGCAGCTCCCGCACCAGCTGTCCGCTGCGCGCGGCGGACAGGAAGATCGCCATGGTGGTGCCGTGGCGGGCGAACTCCCGTACCTCCTCGCCCGGCGGCATCGGGGTCTTGCCGCCGCCGAGCCGGGTGAGCACGACGGACTGCGCGACCTCGGGAATGGTCAGCTCGCGCTGGGCCAGTGCGGCCACCGCCGAGAAGGAGGAGACACCCGGCACGATCTCGACCTCGACGCCGATCGCGGCACACCGGTCGACCTGCTCCTGGGTGCCGCCCCAGAGGGCCGGGTCCCCGGAGTGGATCCGGGCGACCCGCAGCCCCTCGGCACGGGCCCGCTCGTACACGGCGACGACGTCCTCCAGGGACATCGTCGCGGAGTCGAGGATCTCCGCGTCCTCGCGCGCGTGCTGGAGGACCTCCGCCTGGACCAGGCTGGCGGCCCAGATCACGACGTCGGCGTCGGCGATCGCGCGCGCGGCCCGGAACGTCAGCAGATCGGCGGCGCCGGGGCCGGCACCGACGAAGGTCACCTTGCCGGTGGGAACGTCGCCGACGGAAGCGTCGCCGAAGGCAGCGGCACCGAAGGCAGCGTCGTCGGAAGCAGCGGCAGAGGCGGCGGCATCGGCCATGGGAAATCGGTCCTCTCTGGACAAAAGGTGTTACTGGTGCTGCTGGATGTGCGCTGGGGCGGGTTGATCGGATAGCAAGGGCACATGGCGGTCTTCGTCGCGCTCGGCGCGTTCCTGATGACGCTGGCCGGCGGCTGGACGGCACAGCGTGTGACCGACCGTCGTCACCTGGTCCTGGGCCTGGCCGGCGGTCTGATGCTCGGGGTGGTCGGCCTCGACCTGCTGCCGGAGGCGCTGCGCGCGGCCGGCCGCGAGATCTTCGGGGTGCCGACCGCCCTGCTCCTGTTCGTGGCCGGTTTCCTCCTGGCCCATCTGGTGGAGCGCACCCTCGCCGCCCGCCAGGCCGCGCACGGCGGCGACGAGCACGACCACCACCGGGCGCCCGAGGTGGGCCTGACGGCGGCCGGCGCGATGGTCGGCCACAGCGCCATGGACGGCGTGGCGGTCGGGGCGGCCTTCCAGGTGGGCGGCGGCATGGGCGCGGCGGTCGCGATGGCCGTGATCGCGCACGACTTCGCGGACGGCTTCAACACGTTCACCATCACGAGCCTGTACGGCAACGCGCGCCGCCGGGCGATAGGCATGCTGATCGCGGACGCCTGCGCACCGGTCGTCGGCGCGCTGTCCACGATCTTCTTCCACATCCCGGAGGCCGTACTCGGCGGCTATCTGGGCCTCTTCGGCGGCGTCCTGCTCTACCTGGCCGCCGCCGAGATCCTGCCCGAGGCCCACCACGAACACCCGGCCCGTTCGACGCTGCTGTGCACGGTCGCGGGCGCGGCGTTCATCTGGCTGGTGGTGGGCATCTCCGGCTGACGCCGCGGCGCTCACAGCTTCCCGCCTCTCCCGGCGTCCCGGCGCGGCGGAGCGATCAGCGTGGAGAGGTACGGCAGCGGGGCGCCGTCGAGCTCGGCGGCCGGCCGGATGGACTCCTCGTCCAGGCCCAGCGCCGACCCCCACACGGCTTCGTCGACCCGCCCGGTCTCCCGCAGCGCCGCCAGGACCGCACCGGCCTGCCGCCCGAACTTGTACGCCACGACCGTCCCCGGCCCGCCCAGCGCCTCCTTCAGCACCTCGGCGCCCGCCGTCACCGGGACGAGCGTCAGCGGCTCGGTCCCCTCGGTGAGCACGGCACCGGAACGCGCGGCGAGATCCTGCATGGCGGTGATCCCGGGCACGGTCTCCACGACCACGTCCGGCACCAGAGCGGCGACGGTCTGCGCGAGGTAGGTGAACGTCGAATAGACATTCGGGTCGCCGATGGTGGCGAACGCGACGGAGCCGTGCGCGCGCAGCAATTCGGCGACCTTGGCGCCGGCCGCGTCCCAGGCGGCCTCCCGCCGTCCCCGGTCACTGCGCTCGTTCAGCGCGAAGACGACCCGGACGACCTTCTCCGCGCCGACGTAGTGCAGCACGGTCGCCTCGGCACGCCCCCGCTCCCCGCTGTCCATCACGGGTACGACGACGATCTCGGCCGCACGCAGGGCGTTGACCCCCTTGACGGTCACCAGCTCGGGGTCACCGGGACCCACCCCGACTCCGACCAGCCTGCTGCTCATGACGTCCGGCACCTCTCCACGAACCTACGGGCCACACCGGGCTCGGACGCCCAGTGCGTGTGCAGATAACTCGCGTGCACGCCCTGCTGTACAAAACCCTCGACCCGCGGCCGGGGGGTGCGCACGCCCCACGCGGGCGCCGCGCCGGCCCCCGGCTCGACCACGGTCCGGTGGAACTCGTGCCCCCGCATCCGCGTCCCGGCCACGGCCAGCACACTGTCGCCCACGGCGACGGCGTCCCGGTACCCGAGCGTGAGCCGCTCCGACATCCGCGCGCTCGCGTCCAGCACGCCGCACATGGGCAGCCCGTCGAGCTCCCGGCACAGGTACAGCAGCCCGGCGCACTCGGCGGCGACGGGGGCGCCGCGCTCGGCGAGGGCGGCGACGGCCTTCCGCAGCGGCTCGTTTGCGGACAACTCGGCGGCGTACACCTCGGGGAAACCGCCGCCGATGATCAACCCACGGGTTCCGTCGGGCAGTTGCTCGTCGCGCAGCGGATCGAAGACGACGGCTTCGGCTCCGGCGGCGGTGAGCAGCTCGGTGTGCTCGGCATAGGAGAAGGTGAAGGCCTCACCGCCGGCGACCGCGACGACGGGCGGTGCCTGCTCGACCGACCGAGACGGGCGGTCGTGGGTGGGCGAGGCCAGAACCCCAGCCGCGTCCCAGGCCGCACCCGGCAACGCACCCGCACCCCTCGCCAGCTCCATCAGCGCCCCCAGGTCACACCCGTCGGCGACCTGCGCGGCCATCGCCGCCACCGCCTCGACGGCGTCCCCCCGGCGCTCCGCCACCGGCACCAGCCCCAGATGCCGCGACGGCGTGTCCACCTGAGCCACCCGCCGCAGCGCCCCGAACACCGGCACCCCGGCAGCCTCCAGCGCCTCCCGCAGCAGCTCCTCGTGCCGGTCCGACGCCACCTTGTTCAGGATCACGCCCCCGACCCGCACCTCCGGATCCCACGACGCGAACCCGTGCACCAGCGCCGCCACCGACCGGGACTGCGAGGACGCGTCCACGACCAGCACCACCGGCGCCCGCAGCAGCTTCGCCACCTGAGCGGTGGACGCCAGCTCCCCTTCCCCCGCGGCCCCGTCGTACAGCCCCATCACACCCTCGACGACGGCCAGATCGCAGCCGCGCGCACCGTGCGCGAACAGCGGACCGACCAGCTCCGGCCCGCACAGGTACGCGTCGAGGTTCCGCCCCACCCGCCCGGTCGCGAGCGCGTGGTACCCGGGGTCGATGTAGTCCGGTCCGACCTTGTGCGGGGACACCGCGAGCCCCCGGGCGGCGAACGCGGCCATCAGCCCCGTGGCGACGGTGGTCTTGCCGCTGCCCGAAGAAGGCGCGGCGACGACCAGCCGGGGCACGGACGAGGACATCACCACTCGATGCCCCTCTGACCCTTCTGCCCCGCGTCCATCGGGTGCTTGACCTTGGACATGTCGGTGACGAGATCCGCCAGGTCGACGAGCTTCTCGGGTGCGTTCCGCCCGGTGATCACGACATGCTGGGTCCCGGGCCGGTTCCGCAGCACCTCGACCACCTCGTCGGTGTCCACCCACCCCCAGTGCATCGGGTACGCGAACTCGTCCAGCACGTACAGCCGGTACGTCTCGGCGGAGAGGTCCCGCTTGACCTGCTCCCAGCCCTCCCGGGCCTTCTCCTCGTTGTCCATCTGCGCGTCGCGCTGGACCCAGGACCAGCCCTCGCCCATCTTGTGCCAGGCGACGGTCCCGCCCTCGCCGGAGGCGCCCAGCACCCGCAGCGCGTTCTCCTCGCCGACCTTCCACTTCGCCGACTTGACGAACTGGAACACCCCGATCGGCCACCCCTGGTTCCAGGCCCGCAGCGCGAGCCCGAACGCGGCGGTGGACTTGCCCTTGCCGACGCCCGTGTGCACCACGACCAGCGGCCGGTTGCGACGCTGACGGGTCGTCAGCCCGTCGTCCGGTACGACGCTCGGCTGTCCCTGCGGCATTACGCGGCCCTCCTCTGCACGTCCTTCACCAGTCCGGCGATCGAGTCCGCCCGCAACTCGTCGAGCGTCACCGCCGTGCCGCCCAGTTCACCGGCGAGCTGCCCGGCGAGCCCCAGCCGCACCGGCCCCGACTCGCAGTCCACGACCACCGACGCCACCTGGTCGGCCGCGAACAGCCGGGCCGCCCGCCCGGCGAGCGCGACCGGTTCCGGACCACCGGTGGCCCGCCCGTCCGTCACCACGACCACCAGCGCCCGCCGCGCCGGGTCCCGCAACCGCTCCACCCGCAGCACGTCGTGCGCCTTGAGCAGCCCGGCCGCGAGCGGCGTACGCCCCCCGGTGGGCAGCGACTCCAGCCGGGCCGCCGCCGCGTCCACCGACGAGGTCGGCGGCAGTGCGACATCGGCCGTCGAGCCCCGGAAGGTCACCAGTCCCACCTTGTCCCGGCGCTGGTAGGCGTCGAGGAGCAGCGAAAGGACGGCACCTTTGACCGCGCTCATCCGCTGCCGGGCCGCCATCGACCCGGACGCGTCGACCACGAAGAGCACGAGGTTGCCCTCGCGGCCCTCCCTGGCCGCCTGCCGCAGATCGTCCCGCCGGACCACGAGCCCGGGCCCTGACCGGCCACGGGCCCGCTGGTGCGGGGCGGCGGCCTGCACGGTCGCCGCCAGGTGCAGCTTGGTCAGGGTGCCCCGCGGCCGACGCGCCCCGGTGGTCCGCCCGTGCTCGGTCCGGGCCCGGGACCGCCGCCCGGCGGCCCCCTCGCCGATCCCCGGCACGCTCAGCACCTTGGCGCGAAAGGGCTCGGCGGCCCGTACGGGAGCCTGCTCGGCCGAGCCGCCGGAGGCCTCCTGCGGTTCGCCGCCCTCCCCGGCCTCGGGCCGTGCGCCCGCGCCACCGTCACCCTGCGGACCCTGGTCCGGCGCCGGCTGTCCGCCACCGCCGCCGGGACCGTCCGGGTCCGGGTCGTCGTCGCTCTCGTCCTGCCCGGAGAACTCCTCCAGCGTCTCGTCCAGCTTGTCCTCGTCGAGGCCCGGAGCGTCGAAGGGGTTGCGGCGCCTGCGGTGCGGCAGCGCCAGCAGCGCGGCCTGCCGAACGTCCTCGGCCAGCACCACGGTCCGCCCGGCCCACGCGGCGAGCGCGGTGGCGGTCCGCGCCATCACGATGTCGGCGCGCATGCCGTCGACCTCGAAGGCTGCACAGGTCGCCGCTATCTGCCGCAGTGCCCCGTCGCCGAGCCGTACCGACGGCAGCAACTCCCGTGCCGCCACGATCCGTTGCCGGACGGCCGCCTCCTCGTCGGACCAACGCGCCGTGAAACCGGCCGGGTCGTCGTCGTAGGCGAGCCGCCGCCGGACCACCTCCACCCGCTGGTCGGGCTCGCGGGAGGCGGCCACTTCCACCGTGAGCCCGAACCGGTCGAGCAACTGCGGGCGCAACTCGCCCTCTTCGGGGTTCATGGTGCCGACCAGCAGGAACCTGGCCGCGTGCCGCACCGAGACGCCCTCGCGCTCCACGTACGACGCGCCCATCGCCGCCGCGTCCAGCAGCAGGTCGACCAGGTGGTCGTGGAGGAGGTTCACCTCGTCGACGTAGAGGATCCCGCGGTGCGCGTCGGCCAGCAGGCCCGGCTCGAAGGCCTTCACGCCCTCGGCGAGCGCCCGCTCGATGTCGAGTGCGCCCACCAGCCGGTCCTCGGAGGCACCCACCGGCAGTTCGACCATGCGCGCCGGACGGGACTCGAACGCGCCGGGCGGGTGGTGCGGACCGTCCGGGCAGGCCGGGTCGGGCGCGGCCGGGTCGCAGGAGAAACGGCAGCCGGCGACGACGTCCACGGTCGGCAGCAGCGCCGAGAGGGCGCGTACCGCAGTCGACTTGGCGGTGCCCTTCTCGCCGCGCACCAGCACGCCGCCGACCGCCGGGGAGACGGCGTTCAGCAGCAGCGCGAGCCGCAGGTCGTCCTGGCCGACGACGGCCGTGAACGGGAACGGGGTACTCACTTCTCGTCGCCTTCCAAGTCGCCTTCCAGCTCCAGATAGGTGGCGCGCAGCCGCTCCAGGGTGTCCGCGTCCGGCTCGGCCCACAGACCCCGGTCGGCGGCCTCCAGGAGCCGTTCGGTGATCCCGCGCAGCGCCCACGGGTTGGACTTCTTCATGAAGTCCCGGTTCTCCGCGTCGAAGACGTACTCCGCGCTGAGCTTCTCGTACATCCAGTCGTCGACCACACCCGCCGTGGCGTCGTAACCGAACAGGTAGTCGACGGTCGCCGCCATCTCGAAGGCGCCCTTGTAGCCGTGCCGGCGCATGGCCGCCATCCAGCGGGGGTTGACCACCCGGGCCCGGAAGACACGATGCGTCTCCTCGCCGAGCGTGCGGGTCCGCACCTGGTCCGGCGTGGCCGAATCACCGACGTACGCCTCGGGGTTGGCGCCGGTCAGATGGCGGACCATCGCGACCATGCCGCCGTGGTACTGGAAGTAGTCGTCGGCGTCCACCAGGTCGTGCTCGCGGGTGTCGACGTTCTTCGCGGCGACGGCGATCCGCCGGAACGCCGTCTCCATGTCCCCGCGTGCCGCCCGGCCGTCGAGCCCGCGGCCGTAGGCGTAGCCGCCCCAGACCGCGTACACCTCGGCGAGGTCCGCGTCGGAGCGCCAGTTGCGGGCGTCGATCAGCGGCAGCAGACCGGCGCCGTACGCGCCCGGCTTGGAGCCGAAGACCCGGGCGGTCGCCCGCCGCCGGTCGCCGTGCTCGGCGGTGTCCTCGTCGGCGTGCGCCTTCACGTAGTTGGACCCGGCGGGCTCGTCCAGCTCGGCCACCGCCCGCACCGCGTCGTCGATCAGCCCGACCACGTGCGGGAACGCGTCCCGGAAGAAGCCCGAGATCCGGACCGTGACGTCGATGCGCGGCCGGCCCAGCTCGGTGAGCGGGACCACCTCGAAGCCGGTCACCCGCCGGGAGGCCTCGTCCCACACCGGACGGCAGCCCAGCAGCGCCAGGATCTCCGCGATGTCGTCACCCTGGGTGCGCATCGCGGACGTCCCCCACACCGTCAGGCCGACCGACTTCGGGTACTCACCGGTGTCGGCCAGGTACCGCTGCACGAGCGAGTCCGCCAGCGACTGGCCCACCTCCCAGCTCAGCCGGGACGGAATGGCCTTGGGGTCGACCGAGTAGAAGTTCCGGCCCGTCGGCAGCACGTTGACCAGGCCGCGGGTGGGGGAGCCGGACGGGCCCGCCGGGACGTAACCGCCGTCCAGGGCGCGCAGGATGTGCCCGATCTCGTCCGTCGTCCGCGCCAGCCGCGGCACGACCTCGGTGCACGCGAACTCCAGCACCGCGACGGCGTCCGGCAGTTCGGTGCCCAGCACCTCCCGAACCAGCGGACGGCTCTGTGCCACCGCCCAGTCCCGCTGCTCCATGCCCTCCGCGACCCGGCGGCACAGCTGCTCCAGCAGGTCGATCGCGTCGGCCGCGGTACGCGAGGGACCCTCGACGAGCTCCGTCAGCTCCACCGGCACCTTCACCGGCGCGCCCGGCTCGGCCAGCAACTCCTTCTCGCTCAGCCCGAAGTGGGCCGCGAAGGACGCCCTGAGCCCCGGCAGCGCGTTCGCCTGTCCGCCCCACACCTGCGAGGCGCGCAGCACGGCCAGCACCAGGTTCACCCGCGGCTCGCCCACCGGCCCGCCGCCCAGGATGTGCAGCCCGTCGCGGATCTGCACGTCCTTGATCTCGCACAGATAGCCGTCGATGTGCATGACGAACGAGTCGAAGTCGTCGTCCTCCGGCTGCTCGTCCACATGCAGGTCGTGGTGGAGCTCGGCCGCCTTGACCAGCGTCCAGATCTGCGCCCGCACGGCCGGCGCCTTCGCCGGGTCCAGGTCGGAGACCAGCGCGTACTCGTCGAGCAGCTGCTCCAGCTTGGCCAGGTCGCCGTAGGTGTCGGCACGGGCCATCGGCGGCACCAGGTGGTCGACGACGGTGGCGTGGCCGCGCCGCTTGGCCTGGGTGCCCTCGCCGGGGTCGTTGACGATGAACGGGTAGATCAGCGGCAGGTCGCCGAGGACCGCGTCCGGCGCGCAGCCGGCGCTCAGCCCGAGACCCTTGCCGGGCAGCCACTCCATGGTGCCGTGCTTGCCCATGTGCACGATCGCGTCGGCGCCGAAACTGTTCTCCAGCCACCGGTAGGCCGCCATGTAGTGGTGCGACGGCGGCATGTCCGGGTCGTGGTAGATCGCGATCGGGTTCTCCCCGAAGCCGCGCGGCGGCTGGATCATCACGACCACGTTCCCGAACCGCAGGGACGCGAGCACGATGTCGTCGCCGTCGACGTAGAGGTGGCCCGGCGGCTCGCCCCACGCCTCGGTCATCGCGTCCCGCAGCTCCGGGTCGAGCTTCGCGAACCACGCCCGGTAGTCCGCCAGCGGCACCCGTGCCGGCGCGGCGGCCAGCTGCTCCTCGGTCAGCCACTCCACGTCGTGCCCGCCGGCCGCGATCAGCCGGTGGATCAACTCGTCGCCCTCGGACGGGTGTTCGCTGACGCCGTACCCGGCGTCCCGGAGCGCGTCCAGCACCCGCACCGCCGACGCGGGCGTGTCCAGGCCGACCGCGTTGCCGACCCGCGAGTGCTTGGTCGGGTACGCGGTGAAGACCAGCGCCACCTTCTTCTCGGCGTTCGGCTTGTGCCGGAGCACCGCGTGCCGCACGGCGATCCCGGCGACGCGCCCGGCCCGCTCCGGGTCGGCGACATAGACCGGGACGTCGTCAGGGCCCTGCTCCTTGAAGGAGAACGGCACGGTGATCAGCCGGCCGTCGAAC
>NZ_JBEYFC010000105.1:0-22548 GCF_040634175.1 Streptomyces sp. NPDC007162 | reverse complement strand
CGTGGCTGGTGGGGGGGTGTTTTTGGGGGGCGGGGTCAAATAATTGCGGGGGGGGCTTTTCGGCCCGGCCCCCCCCCCGGGGCTTCCGCGGGGGGGGGGGCGACGGGGGGATACGAGGAGAGGGGCAGCGGGGACTTGGCCCTTCTCCTCGAGTTCGGGGGGCAGGGGTCAGCCCATCTCCTCCAGGGACTTGCCCTTCGTCTCCTTGACGAACTTGAGGACGAACGGGATGGAGAGGGCCGCGAAGACCGTGTAGATCACGTAGGTCGCGGAGAGGTTCCAGTCGGCCAGCGACGGGAAGCTCGCGGTGATGGCCCAGTTGGCGATCCACTGTGCGGACGCGGCCACGCCCAGCGCAGCGGCGCGGATCCGGTTCGGGAACATCTCGCCGAGGAAGACCCAGACGACCACACCCCAGGACAGGGCGAAGAAGAGGACGAAGACGTGCGCGGCGATCAGGGCGATCCAGCCCTGCGTGGCCGGCAGCTTGCCGTCGACCAGGTGGTAGGAGAAGGCCCAGGCCTCGAGACCGAGGCCGATCACCATGCCGACGGAGCCGATGAGCGCCAGCGGCTTGCGGCCGATGCGGTCCACGAAGATCATCGCGATCACGGTGCCGATGATGTTGATGATCGACGTCGTGAACGAGTAGAAGAACGAGTCCGTCGGGTCGACGCCCACCGACTGCCACAGGGTGGAGGAGTAGTAGAACGCGACGTTGATGCCGACGAACTGCTGGAAGACCGAGAGGCCGATGCCGACCCAGACGATCGGCTTGAAGAAGAAGGAGCCGCCGAGCAGGTCCTTGAAGGTGGACCTGTGCTCGCTCTTCATCGCGTGCTCGATCTCGGCGACGCGGGCGTCCAGGTCCGCGTTCTTGCCCTCGACCTCTTCGAGGATCGCGCGGGCGCGGTCCCGCTTGCCGACGGAGAGCAGGAAGCGCGGGGACTCGGGGATCGCGAAGGAGAGCAGGCCGTACAGGACGGCCGGGATCACCATGACGCCGAGCATGACCTGCCAGGCCTCCAGGCCCATCAGCTTGCCGCGCTGGTCGCCGCCGGCCGCGTTGAGCAGACCCCAGTTGACCAGCTGGGAGATGGCGATGCCGATGACGATCGCGGCCTGCTGGAAGGAGCCGAGGCGGCCGCGGTAGGCGGGCGGGGCGACCTCGGCGATGTAGGCGGGGCCGATGACGGAGGCCATGCCGATGGCGAAGCCGCCGACGATCCGCCAGAGGGCGAGGTCCCACAGGGCGAAGGGCAGGGCCGAACCGACGGCGCTGACGGTGAACAGCACGGCGGAGATCTGCATGCACCGGATGCGGCCGATGCGGTCGGCTATCCGGCCGGCGGTCGCGGCGCCGATGGCACAGCCGATCAGGGCGATGGCGATGACCTGGGCGAGGGCCGCGGACCCGATGTCGTAACGGCTCCGGATCGCCTCGACGGCGCCGTTGATGACGGAACTGTCGTAGCCGAAGAGGAACCCGCCCATCGCGGCTGCCGCCGCGATGAAGATGACATGCCCGAGATGATCGGGGTGAGCCGTACCGGCTCCTGACTGGGGTGCCTGCGCTGTGCTGGTCACAAGAAACTCCTCGGGCCACCGGCAACGCTGCCGGGGTGGGGGCGAGCCCTCTCAGGTCGAGTGGCGCACAAGCCCACGCCGCTCACACCTGAAGGTTAAAAGCAACGCTGCAGAGACTATGCCTTCAAGTTCCGAAGTCAATAGGGTCGGCCGGTGTGACGTTTTCGAAGGCAGAACCGGGGAATACCTTCAGTTCTTGAAGGGAACGTGAAGGGGCTGCGACCGACGCAGGTCAGCGCAGCCGCTGGCTGATGACCTTCGACACACCGTCGCCCTGCATGGAGACGCCGTACAGCGCGTCGGCCACCTCCATCGTGCGCTTCTGGTGCGTGATCACGATCAGCTGGGAGGACTCCTGGAGCTCCTGCATGATGCGGATCAGCCGCTGGAGGTTGGTGTCGTCCAGGGCCGCCTCGACCTCGTCCATGACGTAGAACGGGCTGGGGCGCGCCTTGAAGATCGACACCAGCATCGCCACGGCGGTCAGTGAGCGCTCACCGCCCGACAGCAGGGACAGCCGCTTGACCTTCTTGCCCGGCGGGCGGGCCTCGACGTCCACGCCCGTGGTGAGCATGTGGTCGGGGTCGGTCAGCACGAGCCGTCCCTCGCCGCCCGGGAAGAGACGGCTGAAGACGCCCTCGAACTCCCTGGCCGTGTCCCGGAACGCCTCCGTGAAGACCTGCTCGACTCGCTCGTCGACCTCCTTCACGACCTGGAGCAGGTCGGCGCGGGTCTTCTTCAGGTCCTCCAGCTGCTCGCTGAGGAACTGGTGCCGTTCCTCAAGGGCGGCGAACTCCTCCAGGGCGAGCGGGTTCACCTTGCCGAGCTGCTGGTAGGCGCGTTCGGCCGCCTTGAGCCGGCGCTCCTGCTCGGCCCGGTGGAAGGGCTTCGGCTGGTTGCGCGGGTGCTCGGGATCCTCCGGCAGCACCTCGCCCTCGGCGGGGGGCGAGGGCGGCACGAGCTGGTGCGGCCCGTACTCCGCCACAAGCCCCGCCGGTTCCACACCGAGTTCCTCCAGCGCCCTGGTCTCCAGCTGCTCGATGCGCAGCCGCTTCTCTGCTCCTAGTACCTCGCCCCGGTGAACTGAATCCGTGAGTTTGTCGAGTTCTGCCTTCAGGTCGCGGCCGGTGCCGCGGGCGGCGGCCAGTTCCTGCTCCCGCTGCGTCTTCGCGGCCTCGGCGGCGGTCCGCTCCCGCTCCGCGCGGGCGACCGAGACCTCGACGTGCGCGAGCAGCCGGCGGGCGCCGGTCGCGACGGCCGCCGCGACCGCGGCTTCGTGGCGCAGCCGGGCCCGGCGCTGTTCGGCACGCGCACGTGCCTCGCGTTCCGCGCGGGCCGCCCGGTCCAGGGAGTCGGCGCGCCCTGCCAGGCCCTTGACCCGTTCCTCGTGGGTACGGACCTGGAGGCGGGCCTCCATCTCGGTCTGCCGGGCGTTGGCGCCGTCGGCGGCGAGCCGGTCCCGTGCGGAGGTGTCCGGTTCCTCGGCCACCGGCATCTCCTCGGCGACGGCCAGCCGCTCGGCCAGTACCTCGGCCTCTTCCAGGGCCTTGTCGAGGGACTCCTGGGCGCGGGCGGCGGCGGCCGTGGACCGCTCGGCCTCGCCGGCCGCGCCGCGCGCCTGTCCGGCGAGCCGTCCGAGCTGCTGGGCCACGGCCGACTTCTCCCGGTCGGCGGCGCGGCGCCGCTCGCCCAGCTCCTCGACCAGCGCGGCGCACTCCGTGCGGCGGTCGTGCGCCGCCTGCTGCGCCTCGGACAGTTCGGCGCAGCGGACGGCGAGCTCCTCCAGTTCGGCCGCGGCCTCGTCGACGGAGGCCTGTACTTCGAGGAGGCTGGGGGCGCCCGCGGAGCCGCCGTGCGCGAAGTGGGCGCCGAGGAGGTCGCCTTCGGCGGTGACGGCGGTGAGACCGGGGCGGCGGTAGACGAGGTCCTCGGCGTCTTCGAGGGTGTCGACGACGACGATGCCGTGCAGGAGGCGGCGGACGGCGGGCATGAGATCGGCGGGACCGCGGACGAGCTCGGCGGCGAAGCGGGGTCCGTCGGGTGCGGGTGCGTCGTGGCTGGGCACGCCGTTCCCCGCGCCCCCCTGGGGCGCCTGCGGCAAGGGCGTCTCGGGGGCTCCCGCCAGCAGCAGGGCCGCCCGCCCCCCGTCCTGCTTGCGCAACAACCGGATCGCGTCGGCTGCCGAAGCCGGCGTGGTCACCGCGATCGCGTCCGCCGCCGCGCCGAAGGCCGCCGCCAGGGCGATTTCGTGGCCGGGGGTGACCGTGAGGAGTTCCGCCGCGGGGCCCAGGACACCGGCGAGGCGGTCCTTGGCGCCCAGCAGTATGCCCGTGCCGTCCTTGCGCCGCAGGCCCAGTGCCAGTGCCTCGTGGCGGGCCTGGGTCGCGGCGCGCCGTCGTTCCGCCGCGGTGGTCGCCTCGCGGGCCGCCGTCAGGGCCGTCTCGGCCTCGGCGAGCCGGTGTTTCGCCGTCTCGTGCCGCTCGGCCAGTTCGTGGTCGCCGGCGTCGAGGCCGTCGACCTCCGCCTTGAGTGCCTCGTACTCCTCCTGTGCCGTGACCGCTCGCTCCTGGGCCTCGTCGCGGGCGGCGGCCAGGCGGTCGATCTCGGCCTGGGCCGACGCGGCACGGGAACGGGCCGCGCCTGCCTGGCCGTTCAGCCGGGCCAGGTTCTCACGGCGGTCGGCGATGGCGCGGGCGACGTCCTTGAGCCGCCGTTCCTCGACGGCCAGCTCGCGCTCCAGCTCGGCCCGGTGCGCGACCGTGTCGTCGAGGGCGTGCTGGGCCGCTTCCAGGGCGGCCTCCAGTTCGGCCTCCTGCTCCCGCACGCGGTGCGCCTCGCGCTCCAGGTCCTCGGGGTCACGGCCGCGCCGTTCCTCGGGGGGCGCGGAGGTGGCGCTCTTCACCCGCGCGTCGGCCAGCGAGATCGTGCCGCGGACGCGTTCCGCGAGCTGGGAAAGCTCGTACCAGGTCTGCTGGGCCTGCTGCAGGCGCGGGCTGAGCCGGCGTACCTCGTCCTCCAGGAGTGCCTCGCGCTGCAGGGCCTTCCTCAGCTCCTGCTCGGCCGCTTCCTTGCGTTCCTTGAGGGCGGCCTCGTCGGCGATCTCGGTCTGGAGTGCGGTGCGGAGTCGTACGAGGTCGTCGGCGAGCAGGCGCAGGCGGGCGTCCCGCAGATCCGCCTGGATGACGGCGGCCCGGCGGGCGACGGCGGCCTGGCGGCCCAGCGGTTTGAGCTGGCGGCGGAGCTCGTCGGTCAGGTCCTGGACGCGGGCGAGGTTGGCCTGCATCGCGTCCAGTTTCCGCAGCGCCTTCTCCTTGCGCTTGCGGTGCTTGAGGACGCCGGCCGCCTCCTCGATGAAGGCCCGGCGGCCCATCGGGTCGGCGTGCAGGACGGAGTCGAGCTGGCCCTGGCCGACGATGACGTGCATCTCGCGGCCGATGCCGGAGTCGGAGAGGAGTTCCTGGATGTCGAGGAGACGGCAGGTGTCGCCGTTGATCTGGTACTCGCTGCCGCCGTTGCGGAACATGATCCGCGTGATGGTGACCTCGGCGTACTCGATGGGCAGGGCGCCGTCGGAGTTGTCGATGGTCAAGGACACCTCGGCGCGGCCCAGCGGCGGGCGCCCGGTGGTGCCGGCGAAGATGACGTCCTCCATCTTGCCGCCGCGCAGCGACTTGGCGCTGTGCTCGCCCATCACCCAGGTGAGCGCGTCGACGACGTTGGACTTGCCCGAGCCGTTCGGACCGACGACGCACGTGATCCCCGGCTCGAACCGGAGCGTGGTCGCCGAGGCGAACGACTTGAACCCGCGGAGGGTCAGGGCCTTGAGGTGCACGCCGCTGGACTCTACCCGCCGCCGCTACCCCACTCCACGAAGCCTCGCAACCCCGCGGTTTCACGTATGAACATGCAGGGCACACCAGACGTTAAAGACGGTGAAAGGATGCGCGGGGCTGGAAGGCGGGGGGCGGCAAGAAAGAAGGGACGCCGGGGGCGTCCCTTGCAAATCTTGACAATGAGAGCGGTTGAAAGGGCTGCCCGATCGCCGCATGTGCTGTTGTGGAGCGATGCAGTGATCAGGTGAGCGCAGGCTCCGCCTGGTTTGCGTCGATGCTCTCCATGATCCTGTCGTGAGAAGCGGCAGCCGTCAGCGCGTCGTTCTCGGCCTGGATCCGTCCGAGTTCGGATTCGAGGTCCTGGACACGCTGCTGGAGCCGTCGCATCTCGGCGAGGAGTCGCGGGTCGGAGCCGCCGACGTAACCGAGAAGCGCCTTTGCCATGATGGATGGTCCTCCACACTGAGTGACCGACCGAAGCGGTGTGGGTCGTGAGGGATTCGCACCCGCGGTGCTTGACACATTCGAGTGTTGCTCGACTGTTGCGCCATGCCAAACAGCTAAGGTGCGCGGGGCTTTCAGCGTCTCACCAAAAAGTTTGACGGTCAACACGATCACGCCCTGTATTGGCGGGCGAACCCGGGGGCACGCGGCCCTGACGGGCGGCGCTGCGACTCCTGCGGGGCTCTCAGGGCGTGGCGATCAGCTGTATCAGCGGAGCCTGCCACGGCGCGCGGTTCTTGGCAACCACCAGGCCATTCCTGCTCGGGGCACATGCCGGTGGCGGTTCGCTCCGCTTCCGCCCGCGGCGCTCCGGCGCGATCGGTCAGCGGATGGCGAAGCCGTCGTAGCCGCCCCGGGGTGTGTCCCAGATCTCGGTGACACCGTCGACCCGCCCGGGCGTGTCATCGCCCCGGAGCCAGCCGAGCAGGCCTTCGCACCCCGTCCGGGGGCCCTCCGCGACCACCTGCACCCGGCCGTCGCCCAAATTGAGAGCAAAACCACTCAGCCCGCCGATCTCCAGTGCCTTGGCCCGCGTGAACCAGCGGAATCCCACGCCCTGCACGCGTCCACGGACCCAGGCGACCAGTCGTACATCCTCGCTCATGGGTGCAACCTAACGGGCCAATGTCATTCGGGACACTTCCTCCCTCAGCGCCATGGGGTACCGTCCCCCTCCAATGAATCTCATATGAAACTCACTCGATCGAGTGAGTCTGGTTGACCAGAAGGAGTCATTGGCCACATCGGCCCCTGGTCGACCCCGACCGCGAGGACGAGGGAAGAAGGCAAGGACATGGGACGCCACCGACGCTCCGCCGCCGGCCGCGCCGCCACGGGCCGCGCCACGGGGATCACGGAGAACGACAGCCCGTACCCGGGCGGCCACGACCCGCAGGATTCGTACGCGGGGCTGCGCTTCGGCACGGGCACCGCGGCCTACCTGCACCAGGGTGGCTACGCCCAGGCGAACCAGCGCAGCTCGACCTACCTGTACGCGACGGACGACGACTACGCCCGCGCCACGGACACCTCCGCCTTCTCCGTCGAGGAGTTCGCACCGGCCGGGGGCTCCCCCTCGGGCAACGGGCACCGGCGCAGGAAGAGGGGTGGGCGACCGGTGGCCACCGGTCTGCTCGGGGTCTCGGCCGCCGTCGCCATCGGCACCGTCGCGGTGGCCACCGGCGTGGTGCCCGGCCTGGAGAACTACAGGCTCGGCGGCACCAGCAGCACCACCGGCGGCGACCGGGTGCAGGCGGACGGCGCGCCCAGCAACACGGCTGCCGAGCAGGGCGGCACCTCCGGCAGCGCGGAGAGCCGCGGCAGCGGCTCCTCGACCAGCCGGGACGCCCAGCGCTCCGCCTCACCGACCGCGTCCTCGCCGGCGCCGGCGTCGGCGTCCGCGTCTGCGTCGCCGTCCCCCTCGAAGTCCGCCTCCGCGTCGCCCACGCCGACGAAGACGGCGACCGGGAAGCCGACGCCCAGCGCCGCGCCGGCCACGAAGAAGCCGGCGGCCACCCCGTCCAGGACGGCGACCAGGGCGCCGGCGAAGACCGCCGCGCCGATCACCGTCTCCGAGGCGGCCGCCGCCGAGGCCGAGGTCCTGAAGCTGGTGAACCAGGAACGGACCAAGGTCGGCTGCAGCCCGCTGTCCGCGAACTCGTCGCTGACCGGCCTGGCCGAGTCCTTCAGCGCGGACATGGCGGCCCGGAACTTCTTCGACCACACCGACCCGGACGGCAAGACGCCGTGGGACCGGGCTGCGGCGGCCGGCATATCCAACCTCGGCGGCGAGAACATAGCCCGCGGCCAGGCCACCGCCCAGGACGTCATGGACGCCTGGATGAACAGTGAGGGCCACCGCGCCAACATCCTGAACTGCGACTTCAAGACCCTCGGCGTCGGTGTGCACTTCGGTGCGGGCGGCCCGTGGTGGACGCAGGACTTCGGGTACTGACCGACAGGGTGCGCTAACCAACGGTTAGCGCACCCTGTCGGTTAGCGCTGTGCTCCCGTACGCTTGGTCCATGACCATCACCCAGGACCGCGCCGAGGAGACGCCCCCTCCGTACGACGTCTTCGCCAGGGCCTGTCCCTCGCGCACCACCCTCGAACACGCCATGGGCCGCTGGGGTGCACTCACGCTCAGCGCCCTGCACGAGGGGTCGTTCCGGTTCAACGAACTGCGCCGCAGGGTCGACGGCGTCAGCGAGAAGATGCTCTCCCAGACGCTCCAGGCACTGGAGCGCGACGGCCTGGTGCACCGCGAGGCCCAGCCGACCAACCCGCCGCGCGTCGACTACGAACTCACCCCGCTCGGCCGCGAGGTCGCCGAACGCCTGCTCTCCGTCGTGCACTTCGTGGAGAGCCGGATGGACGAGGTACTGACCGCCCGCGAGCGTTACGACGAGACGCGCGGCGCCCGCTGACACTTCGGGCAGAAGTAGCTGGACCGGTTCATCCAGGGCCGCCTGCGCATCGGCGTGCCGCACCGCCGGCAGGGCAGCCCCTCCCTGCCGTAGGCGTCCAGCGAGCGGTCGAAGTACCCCGACTCACCGTTCACGTTGACGTAGAGACTGTCGAAGCTGGTGCCGCCGACCGCCAGGGCCGCGTTCATCACGTCCCGCACATGGCCGAGGAGTTCGGCGGTGCGCGGGCGGGTGAAGCCGGCGGTCGGGCGTTCGTAGTGCAGACGGGCGCGCCAAAGGGCCTCGTCCGCGTAGATGTTGCCGACTCCGCTGATCAGCGACTGGTCCAGCAGGGCCCTCTTGATGGTGGACCGCTTGCGGCGCAGCGCCTGGTGGAAGGCCTCGTCGTCGAACAGCGGGTCGAGGGGGTCGCGGGCGATGTGCGCGATGACGTCGGGCAGTCCGTCGAGGGTGTTGTCGTGCAACGACAGGCCACCGAAGGTGCGTTGGTCGACGAAGCGGAGTTCGGTGCCCAGGCCGTCGGCGAACCTGACGCGGATCCTGAGGTGTTTCTCGTCGGGTGCCTCGTGCTGCTGCACCAGCAGCTGCCCGCTCATGCCGAGGTGGGCGAGGACCGACTGGTTCGTGTCCTCCAGCGGCAGCCACAGGTACTTGCCACGCCGGCTCGGCGTGCCGACGCGGTGTCCCTTGAGCCGGTGCGTGAAGTCGTCGGCGCCGGCCAGGTGCCGTCGTACGGCACGCGGGTGCAGGACCTCGGCCTCGGCCACCACGCGATGGGCGACCCACCGCTCCAGGCCGCGCCGTACGACCTCCACCTCGGGCAATTCAGGCATCGGGGCTCCCGTTGCAGGACCGTGGAAGACTCCGAGCGCCCGCCCCTCTGGTGCCGGGGCGGGCGCTCGGTCTTGCGCTGTTCGTCAGACGGAGGCGGCGGACGACGGACCGTCGTCCTCCTCGGCCTCGGCCCTGGCGGCCTGCTCGGCCGCCGCGGCCTTGGCACGTTCGTCCGCCGCGGCGCGAATCGCGCGCCAGGCGGACTCGGCGGCCTGCTGCTCCGCCTCCTTCTTGCTGCGGCCGGTGCCGGTGCCGTACGAGACGCCTCCGACGCGGGCGGCAGCAGTGAAGGTCTTCTCGTGGTCGGGGCCGGTCTCCGTGACCAGGTACTCGGGCACGCCGAGCCCCTCCGTCGCGGTGAGCTCCTGGAGACTGGTCTTCCAGTCCAGGCCGGCTCCGAGGTTCGAGGACTTCTCGATCAGCGGGTCGAAGAGCCGGTGCACCAGCTCGGACGCCGATTCGAGGCCCTGGTCGAGATAGACCGCGCCGATCACCGCTTCCAGGGTGTCGGCGAGGATGGATGCCTTGTCCCGGCCGCCCGTGCCCTCTTCACCGCGGCCGAGCCGGATGAAGGAACCCAGGTCGAGACCGCGGCCCACCTCCGCGAGCGCACGCGAGTTCACCACCGCGGCCCGGAGCTTGGCCAGCTGGCCCTCGGGCAGGTCGGGGTGGGTGTTGTACAGCGTGTCCGTGACGACGAGGCCGAGGACGGAGTCACCGAGGAACTCCAGCCGCTCGTTCGTCGGCAGGCCGCCGTTCTCGTACGCGTAGGAACGGTGGGTCAGTGCACGCACCAGAAGGGCGGACTCGAGCTTGTAGCCGAGCCGCCCTTCCAGAAGCGTGTGGGACGAGGCCGTGCTGTCCGCTTTCTTCTTGACGGACGGATCCGTCTTGGGCTCTTCGCCCTTCTTGGGACTGGACACAGTGCCTCTCACCTGGCCGCTCAGACTTCGAGGACCTGGCGCTTGTTGTAGGTGCCGCAAGACGGGCACGCGATGTGCTGCAGCTTGGGCTCGTGGCAGCGCTCGCACGCAACCAGGGTGGGGACCGCAGCCTTCCACTGCGACCGGCGGTGGCGCGTGTTGCTGCGCGACATCTTCCGCTTCGGAACAGCCACGGCTACTTCTCCTGCTTCTCGTCGACGCCCGCTTCCGCGTCAGCGCCGCTGATCTCGTCCTTCTCGCCGTCCTTCGTGGAACCGGCGAGTCCCTGCAAAGCCGCCCAACGGATGTCGACGGCGTCATGGTGGTGGTCCGGGTCGTCCGCAAGGCGGGCTCCGCACTCGGAGCACAGCCCTGGACAGTCGTCCTGGCACACCGGCTGCATCGGCAGTGCGAGCACCACCGCATCACGCAGCACGGGTTCGAGGTCGAACAGGCCGTCCTCGATGAAGTACCTGTCCTCGTCGTCCTCGGCGTCGTCGCCCGGTTCCGCGATCACGCGGCCCCGGTCGTCGGCGTCAGGGTACGAGAACAGTTCCTGGAAGTCCGCTTCGAGCTCCTGCCCGACCGGCTCCAGACACCTTACGCACTCCCCCTCGGCCTGTGCACGGGCGGTGCCTGTGACGAGCACACCTTCCATGACCGACTCGAGCCGGAGTTCGAGCTCCACCGGGGCACCCTGCGGCACTCCGATGACTCCCTTGATCCCGAAGTCCTCGGGAGCGTCGACCATGCGGGTCAGGCGCTGCTGCGCACCGGGACGCCGTCCCAGCTCGTGTGTGTCGAACACGAACGGGTTGCGGTGGTCGAGGCGCGCGTGAGGAGCCATTCCTGCTTTCGATCTTCGAGTTCAGAGGGAGGCCGTCCGGAGAAGTCTCCGGGCAGCGTTGATCGCGGACCTAGACGCGACCGAAGAGCCAGGATACTGGACCTTTCGCTGTCGGCCCAATCCGGCCTTCTCCTACAGGCCCCGGCCCTGCTCGTAGGCCCGCAGCTGCTCCGGCGTGATCATGCCGGTGTCGAAGAGGCTGGTCTCGTCGAGGGCGTACGACTGGTGCGCCTGGTGCTGGTCGGCCGGCTGCTGCTGGGGGTCGTAGACGGGCTGCTGGCCGGTGTCGTAGCCCTGGTAGGCGGCGGCGTACGGGTCGGCCTGCTGGTAGCCGTAGGGGTCCTGCTGGTAGCCGTACGCGTCCTGCTGGGCGTAGGCGGGCTGCTGCTGCTGCTGCGGGTAGCCGTACGGGTCCTGTGCCACCGGCCGCTGGTCGTACGACGGCTGCTGCTGGGCGGCGCCGGACTGCTCGGCCTGGGCCGCCTTGGCCGCCTGCGCGTCCTGGTCGGCGAGGGCCGCGAGGTCGGCGAGGTAGTCCGCGTCGCTGGAGTGCTGGAAGGTCGTGTTGTCGTCGGCCAGGGCGCCCAGGGCGTCCGTGGCGATCCGGCCGTGCAGCTTGGCGCGGCCCTTGCCGACCGCCTCCAGGGTCTTGGCGAGGACCGCCTCGAAGGCGCCCAGCTTGGTGTCGACGTAGGCGTCGGCGTCCCGGCGCAGGGTCTCGGGGTCGTGGCTGCGCTCGGGGGCGTCCTCGTCCTCGTACCCCTGCTCGTCGAGGCCCGGTCCGGTACCGAGCAGCTTCTCCCGGCCGCGGCCGACCGAGCCGAGGGTCTTGGTGAGGACGACCTCGAAGTTGGCGAGCTTGGAGTCGACGTAGTCGTCGGCGTCGGCGCGGACCTCCTCGGCCTCCTGGCGGGCCTCGGCGAGGATCCGGTCGGCCTCGGCCTGGGAGCGGCGGGCCACCTCGGTGTCGGAGATCAGGGAACCGCGCTCGGCGTGCGCGGTCTCGATGATCCGCTCGGCCTCGATCCTGGCCTGCTCGACCATCTGGTCACGGTCGCCGATCAGCTCCTGGGCCTGCGCGAGGGAGCCGGGCAGCGCCTGCCGCAGCTCTTCCAGCTTCGCGAGCAGTTCGGCGCGGTTGACCACGCACGACGCCGACATGGGCATGGACCGGGCACCCGAGACCGAGGCCACGATCTCGTCGAGCTTCTTCTGCACGTCCACCTGTGCTCGCCACTCTCTACAGCTGGGTTGGAGACGGACGGGACGACTGTAGCCCCATCAGTCCCTGTCGAGACGCTTGTTGAGGGCTTCGAGAACGGCCGGCGGGACCAGGTGCGAGACGTCGCCGCCCCACTGGGCGACCTCCTTGACCAGCGAGGAGGAGAGGAAGCTGTACGTGGGGTTGGTGGGCACGAACAGGGTCTCGACGCCCGACAGGCCGTTGTTCATCTGGGCCATCTGGAGTTCGTAGTCGAAGTCGCTGACGGCGCGCAGGCCCTTGACGATGGCGGGGATCTCGCGCTGCTTGCAGAAGTCGACGAGGAGGCCGTGGAAGGCCTCGACCCGGACGTTTCCGTAGTCGGCGGTGACCGTGCGGATCAGGTCGATCCGCTCGTCGACCCCGAACAGGCTCTTCTTGGACTTGTTGATCATCACGGCGACGTAGACCTCGTCGTAGAGACGGGACGCACGGGCAATGATGTCGAGGTGTCCGTTGGTGATCGGGTCGAACGACCCGGGACAGACGGCGCGGCGCACTAGTGATCCCTCGCTCTCCGGTCCGGTCATCGTGCGTCTTCGCACGTAGAGGCGGCGCGACCGTACCAAAACGTTCCCTCGCCGTAGCGACGGGACCGGAGGGCCTCGAAGCCGTCCGGCCAGTCGAAGGTGCCGCCTCTGGTGCTGCGCTCCACGGTGACGAGGGCGTCGGGCGCGAGCCAGCCCTCCGAGTGGAGTGTGAGGAGAATCTCCCGAAGATCGTCGTCGGTGACGGCGTACGGGGGGTCGAGGAAGACGATGTCGTACGGCTCCGCCGGAGCCGGTGCCTGGATGATCTGTTCCGCTTTGCCCGCCCTCACCTCGGCGCCGGGCAGGCCCAGATTCTTCACGTTTTCACGTACGACGCGGGCGGCTCTCGCGTCGGCCTCGACGAGGAGGGTGTGGGCGGCGCCCCTGGAGAGGGCCTCCAGGCCCACGGCGCCGGAGCCTGCGTAGAGGTCGAGGACGCGTTCGCCGTCCAGGGGGCCGCCCAGGAGGGACTGCCAGGTGGAGAAGAGGCCCTCGCGTGCGCGGTCGGAGGTGGGGCGGGTGCCGGTGCCTGGCGGCACCGTCAGCCGACGTCCGCCGGCTGCGCCTGCGATCACGCGGGTCATGTCGAATCCTTGGTCCGGGGTGGTTGCGGATTCAGTCTGGCAGCAGGTGAGTGGGGGTTGCTCGCACAGTTCCTCCCCCGGCGCCCCTGAGTCGGTCACCTTCAGCCCTTTTCCAGGTACTGCTCCCTCTCCTCGTCCAGGAGGGCGTCCAGGGCCGTCCGCAGACCGGGCAGGTCGGTCAGTTCCGGGTCCCTCGCCACCAGAGCCGTCGCCTCCTCCCTCGCCTCCGCGATGATCTCCTCGTCCTCGATGACCGCCAGGACGCGGAGGCTGGAGCGGGCGCCCGACTGGGCCTGGCCCAGGACGTCGCCCTCTCTGCGCTGTTCCAGGTCGATGCGGGAGAGCTCGAAGCCGTCCAGGGTGGCGGCGACCGCCGTCAGGCGCTGGCGGGCCGCGCTCGCCTCGGGCATCTCCGTGACCAGGAGGCAGAGGCCGGGTGCGGAGCCGCGGCCGACGCGGCCGCGCAGCTGGTGGAGCTGGGAGACGCCGAAGCGGTCGGCGTCCATGATCACCATGGCGGTGGCGTTGGGGACGTTCACGCCGACCTCGATGACCGTGGTGGCGACCAGGACGTCGGTCTCGCCGGCCGCGAAGCGGCGCATCACCGCGTCCTTGTCGTCGGGGTGCATCCGGCCGTGCAGGACCTCGACCTTCAGGCCGTTCAGCGGGCCCTTGGCCAGGTGGTCGGCCACCTCCAGGACCGCCAGCGGCGGGCGCTTCTCCGCCTCGTCCTCGGCGGACTTCTTCGCCTTCTCGGGGGCGGCCTCATCGATGTCGTCGCCGATGCGGGGGCAGACCACGTACGCCTGGTGGCCGTTCGCCACCTCCTCGCGGACCCGTTCCCAGGCGCGGGCCAGGAAGTGGGGCTTGTCGGCGGCGGGGACGACGTGGGTGGCGATCGGGGAGCGGCCGGCCGGGAGCTGGTCCAGGACCGAGGTCTCCAGGTCGCCGAAGACCGTCATCGCGACCGTGCGCGGGATCGGGGTCGCGGTCATGACGAGCAGGTGGGGCGGCTGCTTGCCCTTGCCGCGCAGGGCGTCGCGCTGCTCCACGCCGAAGCGGTGCTGTTCGTCGACCACGACCAGGCCGAGGTCGTGGAACTGGACCTTGTCCTCGATGAGCGCGTGCGTGCCGATCACGATGCCCGCCTCGCCCGTGACGAGGTCCAGCATCGCCTGCCGGCGGGCCGCCGTGCCCATGGAGCCGGTGAGGAGGACGACCTTGGTGGCGTGGTCCGCGCCGCCCAGCATGCCGCCCTCGGCCAGCTCGCCCATCATCTCGGTGACCGAGCGGTGGTGCTGCTGGGCCAGGACCTCGGTGGGCGCCAGCATGGCGGCCTGACCGCCCGCGTCGACGACCGCGAGCATCGCGCGGAGCGCCACCAGCGTCTTGCCCGAACCCACCTCGCCCTGTAGCAGCCGGTGCATCGGGTGTTCCGTCGCCAGGTCGTCGAAGATCTCCTTCGAGACCTTCTGCTGGCCGTCCGTGAGGGTGAAGGGCAGGCGGTCGTCGAAGGCCGTGAGGAGGCCGTCGGCGGCCGGCCGGCGGGGCACCGCCGGGAGTTGGGCGTCGGTGTGGCGGCGGCGGGCCAGGGCCACCTGGAGGACGAAGGCCTCGTCCCATTTGAGGCGGTCGCGGGCCTGGGCGATGTCCGCCTTGGTGCCCGGGCGGTGGATCTTGAGGAGGGCCTCGGGAAGGGGGACCAGGCCGCGGCCCTCGCGCAGGGACGGCGGCAGCGGGTCCAGGGCCTCCTGAGCGCTGGGCAGGACCGTCTGGACCGCCTTGCCGATCTTCCAGGACTCCAGTTTGGCGGTGGCGGGGTAGAGCGGGATCAGGGCGCCCGCCCAGCTCTCCACGGATTCGTCCGGGTCGTCGCCGCGCAGCAACTCGTAGGCTGGGTGGGCCAGTTGGAGCCGGCGGTTGAAGACCGAGACCTTGCCGGCGAACATCGCGCGGGTGCCCGGCAGGAGTTCCTTGTGGGGTTTGTGCACGCCGTTGCCGAAGAAGACCAGTTGGAGCCGGCCGCTGCCGTCGGTGATCGTGACCTCCAGGCGCTGGCCCTTGCCGCGGGGCGCCCTGGTGGAGGCGAACGAGTGCAGCCGGGCGTCGGCGACCATGGCGACCACCGTCACGTGCTCGTCCATGGGCAGGTCGGCGAGATGGGTGAGCTGGCCGCGCTCCTCGTATCTGCGGGGGTAGTGGTGCAGGAGATCGCCGACGGTGTGCAGGCCGAGGTGCTCGGCCATCACCTTCGCGGTGGCGGGGCCGAGCACTGACTTCAGCGGTTGTTTCAGTGGTTCTTCCAGTGCGGGCACGAGATCCATTGCACACCACGGCACTGACAACGCCGGATACGGTTCGGGAAACTCCTGGTCAGACGGTCGTTTCGAGTCATAGGATGACGCGCTCCGGCCATCCTTCCGCGGTCACCGCCCCATCAGGGACCGCCCGACCCCGCGCCGACCACGTCTTCCCCCCTCCGGCGCAGCGACGATGGATTCCCAGACCTCACAGTCATCCCAGGCATCACAGTCACCTCATACGTTCCAGGTCGACCTGCGTGGTTTGGTGGACCTGCTCTCCCATCACCTGTACTCCAGCCCCAAGGTCTACCTGCGCGAGCTGCTGCAGAACGCCGTGGACGCGATCACCGCGAGACGGGCCGAACAGCCCGACGCCCCGGCGCGGGTGCGGCTGTACGCCGACGGCAGCGCCCTTCGGGTGGAGGACAGCGGCGTCGGGCTCACCGAGTCGGACGTGCACACGCTGCTGGCGACCATCGGACGCAGCTCCAAGCGGAGCGACGGGCTGCAGGAGGCCCGCTCCGACTTCCTTGGCCAGTTCGGCATCGGCCTGCTGGCCTGTTTCGTGGTCGCCGAGCGGATCCGGGTGGTCAGCCGCAGTGCCCGTACACCGGGCGCGCCGCCCGTGGAGTGGACGGCGCGCGAGGACGGGTCGTACACCGTGCGGACGCTGCCGCCCGAGGCGCGGCCGGAGCCCGGCACCACCGTGCACCTGGTGGCGCGGGCGGGCGCGGCGGAGTGGCTGGACGAGCGGCGCGTGCTCCAGCTGGCGCGGGACTTCGGTTCGCTGCTGCCCTACGACGTCCGGGTGGGCGAGGAGGCGGTCACCGACCTGCCCGCGCCCTGGGACCGGCCGTACCCGTCCCCCGCGACCCGCCGGGTGGCGCTGGCCCGGCACTGTCACGAGCTGTTCGGGTTCACTCCGCTGGACTCGATCGCCCTGGACGTGCCGCTGGCCGGGATCCGGGGCGTGGCCTACGTGCTGCCGTCGGCGGTGAGTCCGGCCCAGCGGGCGACCCACCGGGTGCACCTGAAGGGGATGCTGCTCACCGAGCGGGCCGAACAGCTGCTGCCCGACTGGGCGTTCTTCGTGCGCTGCGTCCTGGACACGGACAGTCTGCGGCCCACCGCCTCGCGCGAGTCGCTGTACGAGGACGAGACGCTGGCCGCCGTTCGGGAGGCGCTCGGCGAGCGGATCCGGTCCTGGCTGACCGGTCTCGCGGCCGGGGATCCGGAACGGCTGTCCGCCTTCCTTTCCGTGCACCACCTGGGTGTGAAGTCGCTCGCCCGGCACGACGCGGAGATGCTGCGCACGATGCTGCCGTGGCTCCCCTTCGAGACCACCGACGGGCAGCTGTCCCTGGAGGAGTTCGCGCAGCGGCACCCGGTGGTGCACTTCACGCGGACGGTCGAGGAGTACCGGCAGGTCGCACCGATCGCCTCCGCGCAGGGCGTCGGAGTGGTCAACGGCGGTTACACGTACGACAGCGAGCTGGTGGAGGCGCTGCCCTCGGTGCGTCCCGGGACCGTGGTCGCGGAGCTGGACGCGGACACCGTGACGGCGCACCTGGACGCGGTGGAGCCGACGGAGGAACTGGCGCTTGCGGGGTTCCTCGCGGTGGCGCGGGCCAAGCTCGACCCGCTGCGGTGCGACATCGTGCTGCGCGCCTTCCACCCGCTCTCGGTGCCCGCCCTGCACCTCGACGACCGGGCCGCCCGCCATGAGCAGGCCCGCGCCGAGGCCGCGGAGCAGGCCGACGACCTGTGGGCGGGCATCCTGGGCTCGCTGCGCGGCAGCGCGCCCCGCGCCCGGCTGGTGCTGAACCACCTCAACCCGCTGATCAGGCGGATCAGTTCGCTGAAGGACCCGGAGCTGATCGGCACCGCGACCGAGTCGCTCTACGGCCAGGCGCTGCTGATGGCCCAGCGTCCGCTGCGGCCGGCCGACTCGGCGTTGATCAACCGCTCGTTCATCGGCCTCCTGGAATGGGCCACTCACGGGGAGGGCGACCGCTGATGGGCGACATCGCCGGGATCACCGACTTCGACTCGCTGCGCCGGGCGATGGCGGAGAACTCCGAGGAGCCGGAGGGGCCCGCCCGCAACGCGCGCGCGGAGCAGCTGCTGGCGGAGGCGGAGAAGCTGAACATCCCGCTCGCCGTGATCGAGGCGCTCGGACACCAGCTGAAGGTCTACAACTACAGCTCCGAGAAGGACAAGATGTTCGTCCCGTTCGCGCGGCTGCTGCGGATGTGGGACGAGCGGCCCGGGGACTTCGACGAGTACGAGACGCATTCGCTGCACTGGGTCTTCAAGTGGATGTCGGCCGGGATGCTCGACCAGCCGCACGTCCCGCTCGCCTCGATCGAGAAGTGGCTGGGCGAGATGGAGCACCGCTACCGGCTCGCCGGGCACTCGGAACGGGCGGTGCGCAGCGCCGAGTTCAGTGTCGCCGGGCACATCGGCGACCTTCCGCGCGCGGAGCGGGCGTACGCGGCCTGGCTGGCGGCGGACCGGGACCGGATGGCCGACTGCCACGCGTGCGAGCTGCACGGGCAGGGCGGCTGGCAGCTGCGCAACGACCGGGACGAGGAGGCCCTGGAGCTGTGGCGGCCGGTCCTGGAGGGCGAGTACAGCTGCGCCCACGAGCCGCACACCGTGCTCGCCTCCTCGCTGCTCCCGCTGCTGCGGCTGGGCAGGTTCGACGAGGCCCGCGCCCACCACCTGCGCGGTTTCCGGCTGGTGCGCCCCATGGAGAGCATGCGGGCCGCCTACGCCGACCACGTGGAGTTCTGCGCGCTGACCGGCAACGAGGCGCGCGGTCTCGAGCTGCTGGCGGAACGTCCCGCCTACTTCACGGACACCGGTCAGCCGCGCAGCCGGATGGACTTCCTGGCGGTGGTGGCGCTGCTGATGGACCGGCTGAGCGAGCTGGGTCTCGGGGAGCAGCGGGTGCCGGGGCCCGCCGGGCGCGCCTGGACCGCCGGGGAACTCGCCGCGCACGCGCGCGGGGAGGCGCTGGAGCTGGCCGCGCGGTTCGACGCCCGCAACGGCACCTCCTACGTGGGCGACCGGTTGCGTGAGCGGATGGCGCAGCGGCCGTTGGCGGACCGGCTGCCGCTGGGTGTGCGGGCGGTGCGCACGGCGCCCGCCGGGCCGGTCGCACCGGTCGTCGCCGTACCCCCCGCGGAGCGGCCTGAGCTGCCCGCGCTGCTCGCCGAGGCCCGCCGGCTCTCGGACACGCTCCAGCCGCACGCCCTGGAGGCGTGGGCGGCGGTCGCGCGGGCCGCCGAGGAGACCGAGGTGGACACGTACGTCCGCGCGGAGATCACCGACCACACGGCGATGGGGCGCGGCCCGGAGGGCGTCGCCCTGTTCGAGCGGGCGGCCGAGCTGTACGCGGAGGCGGGCGACGAGGGCGAGGCGATCGCGGCACGCGCGCGTGCGGCGTACGTACGGGCCCTGTCCGGGGAGCTGGACGAGGCGCTGGCCGGGATCGACGAGCCGTACGACCGGATCCTCGCGCTGTACGCGGAGGACGCGACCGGGGTGCGGCAGACGGCGTCGGTGCTGATGAGCCGGGCGCGGATCCTGATGCGGCGGGTGCACGAGCGGTCGACGGGTGCCGCGGCGGCCGAGCGGGCCGTACGGGAGCTGCTGGCGCTGGTCGGCGGGCGCGGCGGCGCGGACGTACGGCTGGTGTCCCGGGCGGCCGAGGGACGGGCGATGCTCGCCGAGCTGGCCGAGCACGCCGGGGACGGGGAGCGGGCGGGCGAGCTGTTCCGGCAGGCGTCGGCGCAGTTCGTGGGCGCCGAGCTGCCGTGGTTCGCGGTCGAGTACGAGGTGCGGGTGGCCGCGCTCGCCCATGAGCAGGGCGACCTGGCCGAGGCGGAGCGGGCGCTGCGCTCGGCCCTGGAGCACGGCGGGCCGTACGTGGAGCCGGTCGGGCGGGCGCAGCTGCACCTCCAGCTCGCCGAGGTGGTCGGCGGCCGGGGTGCGGCGGAGGAGGCCGCCGACCACGCGTTGCAGGCCGCGCACTGGGCCGACGAGGCCGGGGAGGGCGGCACGCTGGGTGCCTGGGCCCGGCACCAGCTGGGCGGCTTCCTGCTGCGGCAGGGGCGGTTCGCGGAGGCCGCCGAGGTGCTGGAGTCGGCGCTGGCGGACCTGCGGGCCGAGACGCACGGGGACGGCGTGGTGGTCCAGACGCAGTGGTGGCTCGGGGACTGCCTGAGCGAGCTCGGCGAGCACCGCGCGGCCGCCGAACGGCGGCTCCGGGCGGCCGAGATCGCCCGGCACTGGCCCGAGCAGCACGACCACGCCACGCTGGCCCACCTGGCCGCCGAGTCGCTCGGCAACGCGGGCCTGCCGGCCGAGGCCGACCAGGCCTACCGGCGTGCGGGCGAGCTGTGGCGGGCGATGGGCAACGTGCACTTCCTGGTCCGCTCACTGCGCGCCCGCGCGTGGCTGGCGTTGCGGACGGAGGCGGGCCCGGCGGGTGCGCGGCGGCTGATGGCGGACGCGGTCCGGGAGTGCGAGACGGCGCTGGAAACCGCCGGCGACCCGGCCGCGGCGGAGCGGCTCGCCGATGAACTCGGCCACACGCACCGGCAGTTCGGTGACCTGCTGGCCCGTTCCGTGCCCGAGGACGCCGAGGACGCGGCGATCCAGGAGGCGTTCGAGGCGGCGCTCGCGCAGATGGCGGCGGCGATATCGGTGTTCGCCGGGCTCGGCGCGGACGCGCTGCACAGCCGTACCGGTGCAGAACTCGCCGCGGGCTGGCTGGAGGCGGACCTGAGCCGTCCGGCGGACGCGGCGGCACGCGCGCGTGCGGTGCTGGCCGCCTACGAGGGCGCCGACCCGGCCGACGAGACGGTCCGGGCCCGGCAGGCGGAGGCCCGGCAGCTGCTGGAGCCCACGGCGGGGTGAGAAGAGCGCGCGGTCAGGGGCTCACTCGACGCCGATGAGGAGCGGGGCCCCCTGCCGGCCGCCGTCGTAGACCACCGTGTCGACCGCAAGGTAGGCCTCGCGTACGCGTGCCCGCAGGCGGTCGGCGACGTCCTCGGGCGCCTGGTCGCCGAGGACGAGGGTGACCAGTTCGCCGCCGGCCTGGAGCATGCGGTCCAGGACGGTCTCGGCGGTGGCCGTGACGTCCGAACCGATCACCGCCACGTCGCCGTCGACGAGCCCCAGCACGTCCCCGGCCTGGCAGATGCCGGCCATCGTCCAGGACTGGCGCTCCGCGACCACGACCTCGGCGTACCTGGTGGCGCCCGCGGCCGAGGTCATCTGGACCACGTCCTCGTCGAAGCGGCGGTCCGGCTGGTGCACCGCGAGCGCGGCGATGCCCTGGACCGCGGAACGGGTCGGGATGAGGGCGGTCCGGATGCCCTCCGCACGGGCCTGCTCGGCCGCCGCGGCGGCGGTGTGCCGCAGGTCGGCGTCGTTGGGCAGCAGCACCACCTCGCGCGCGTGGGCACGCCGCACGGCGTCCACCAGCTCCCCGCTGGCGGGCGGCTCCCCGGGGCGCGCGAGGACGACGGTGGCACCGGCCTCGCCGTACAGCGCGGCCAGCCCCTCCCCCGGTACGACGGCGACCACGGCCCGCTGCACCCGTTCGCGCGGCGCCCGCTCCCCGCCGGCGTGCGCGTCCCCGGCGGCGAAGTGGGTGATCCTGATCCGGTGCGGCCGTCCCGCCTCGACCCCCGCCTCCACGGCGGCACCGGCGTCGTCGACGTGCACGTGGACGTTCCACAGGCCGTCGCCGCCGACCACCACCAGGGAGTCGCCGAGGGCGTCGAGCCGGGTCCGCAGCCGGTCCACGGCGGCCTCCTCCGCCTCCAGGAGGTAGACGACCTCGAAGGCGGGCCCGGCGGCGGCCTCGGCGCAGGCGTCGGCCCTGGCGTCGGAGACGGGGTCCACGCGCGCGTGGACGACCCGACCCGCCTCGTGCGCCCGTCCGCCGAAAGCCGCCGGGGTCTCCCCCGTGAACGCCTCCACCAGCGCCCCCAGGACCGCGACCAGGCCCCGCCCGCCGGCGTCCACCACCCCGGCCCGCTCCAGGACGGCCAGCTGTCCCGGGGTCGCCGCGAGCGCCTCGCACGCGCCCTTGTAGGCGGCCCGCGCGACCGTCCCGCAGTCGCCCCCGGTCCCGTCGGCGGCCGCGGCGGCAGCGGCGGCGACCGACAGCACCGTGCCCTCCACGGGGTGGGCGACGGCCTGCCGGGCGGAGTCGGCGGCGTGCCGCAGGGCGAGCCGCAGCCCCTCGCCGTCGATGTGAGTCGCCTCACCCTCGGTGAGGACCTGGGCCATGCCGCGCAGCAGCTGCGCCAGGATCGTGCCGGAGTTGCCGCGGGCGCCTATGAGGGCCCCGTGCGCCATCGCGTGGGCGGCGTCGGCGAGGGTCGGGACCTCCTCGCCCAGCTCGTAGCCCGCGAAGACGGCCTCCACCGCGCCGGTGGCGGACTCGACCGTCAGGTACAGGTTGGTGCCGGTGTCGCCGTCGGCCACCGGGTAGACGTTGATGGCGTCGATCTCCTCGCGCGCCCTGCCGAGCGCCCCGAGTGCGAGACCGCACCAGGCGCGTACCGCGAGAGCATCGAAGAATGTCTGCGGCACCTGCGCCACCTGCGCCTCCTTGAGCTGGCCGGACGTGGACGCAGCGTAGACCCCGCGGGGCCGGCCACCGGAAGAGGGCCGGGAGCGGGCCCCTGAGCTGCCATGCTAGTTTCGTCTAACCGTCGCAGCCGTTGTATGCTGCTTCGGTTGCCCGATCCGATCGGGCCATTCCCCTGGCAACGCCAATCAAGATCTCAGATCCATCGATCTCGATCCCGGCACGCCGGGATTCAACCGTAAGTGCATCTGAAGTCTTTGGAGTGACCCGTGGCTGCCAACTGCGACGTCTGTGGCAAGGGGC
>NZ_JBEYFC010000104.1:0-22693 GCF_040634175.1 Streptomyces sp. NPDC007162 | reverse complement strand
TCTGCTGCGCGCAGGCCGCATCACCCCCGCCGTCGCCCGTGTGTTCCCGCTGGGCCTGGAGTCGGCGCCGTTCGTCGTCGCACACTCCTCCGGCGGCGACCAGTCCGTCTTCGACAACGGGCTGCCGGTCGGCCCCACCGAGTGGATCGCGAACGGCGAGCTGAGCCATCTGACGACCACCCGGCACACCGCGGGTCTCACCGGACTGCCGGTCGCGCCGGCGGGCGGGAACCTGATCCTGGACGGCGGGTCGGACCGCTCGCTGGAGGAGATGGTCGCGGACACCGGGCGCGGGCTGCTGCTGACCTGCCTGTGGTACATCCGCGAGGTGGACCCGGCGACGCTGCTGCTCACCGGCCTGACCCGGGACGGCGTGTACCTGGTGGAGAACGGCCAGGTCACCGGGCAGGTGAACAACTTCCGGTTCAACGAGTCACCGGTGGATCTGCTCGGGCGGGCCACCGAGGCCGGGCGCACGGAAAAGACGCTGCCGCGGGAGTGGGGCGACTGGTTCACTAGGGCTGCGATGCCCGCGCTGCGGGTGCCCGACTTCAATATGAGCTCTGTCAGTCAGGGCGTATAACCTCGTAGCCGGTGGTCGCGCGACCGCCTGAAGATCATCCAAGGAGATACGAGAACCGTGACGGACATCGTCGACGAGCTGAAGTGGCGGGGGCTGTTCTCCCTGTCCACTGACGAGGACGCTTTGCGCAAGGCGCTCGCGGACGGTCCCGTCACGTTCTATTGCGGTTTCGATCCGACCGCGCCGTCCTTGCACGTCGGGCACCTGGTGCAGGTGCTCACGGTGCGCCGGCTCCAGCAGGCGGGACACCGTCCACTGGCGCTGGTGGGCGGGGCGACGGGTCTGATCGGCGACCCCCGCCCGACGGCCGAGCGCACGCTGAACGACCCGGAGACGGTCGCCGGCTGGGTAGGCAGGCTCCGCGCCCAGATCGAGCCGTTCCTGTCCTTCGAGGGTGAGAACGCGGCCGTCATGGTCAACAACCTCGACTGGACCGAGGGGCTCTCGGCGATCGAGTTCCTGCGGGACATCGGCAAGCACTTCCGTGTCAACAAGATGCTGACGAAAGACTCCGTGGCCCGTCGCCTGGAGTCCGACCAGGGCATCAGCTACACGGAGTTCAGCTACCAGATCCTCCAGGGCATGGACTTCCTCCAGCTGTTCCGGCGGTACGGCTGCACGCTCCAGCAGGGCGGCAGCGACCAGTGGGGCAACCTCACGGCCGGTCTTGACCTGATCCACCGCCTGGAGCCGGGTGCCGAGGTGCACGCGCTGGCGACGCCGCTGATGACGAAGGCGGACGGCACCAAGTTCGGCAAGACCGAGGGCGGGGCCATCTGGCTCGACGCCGAGATGACGACGCCGTACGCGTTCTACCAGTTCTGGCTGAACGTGGACGACCGGGACATCTCGTCGTACCTGCGGATCCTGTCCTTCAGGTCCCGTGCGGAGCTGGAGGAGCTGGAGAAGCAGACCGAGGAGCGGCCGCAGGCGCGGGCCGCGCAGCGGGCGCTGGCCGAGGAGCTGACGACGCTGGTCCACGGGGCCGACCAGACCGCCGCGGTGATCGCCGCGTCCAAGGCGCTGTTCGGTCAGGGAGAGCTGGCGGAGCTGGACGAGCGGACGCTGGCGGCGGCGCTCTCCGAGGTGCCGCACATCCGGGTGGCCGAGCTCGGTCCGGTGGTCGACCTGTTCGCCGAGGTCGGGCTGGTGGCCAGCAAGTCCGCCGCCCGGCGGACCGTGAAGGAGGGCGGCGCCTACGTGAACAACGCGAAGGTGACCGCCGAGGACGCGGTGCCCTCCGGGGACGAGCTGCTGCACGGGCGGTGGCTGGTGCTGCGGCGGGGGAAGAAGAACCTGGCGGCCGTGGAGGTCGTGGGTTCCTGAGCGCCACAGGGGTGCGGGGTGTTCTCCCCGCACCCCTGTGCGGACGCTTCGGGCCCCGTGCGGCCCCGGGGACCCGGGCTCAGGAGGTGCCGTACTTTCGCTTGCCCAGCGTCGCCATGTAGACCATGTCGCCCAGGGCCACGATGATGATCGCGGCGATGAGCTGGAAGAGGTGGCGCGTCCAGTCGATGCCCCTCGTCGACGCCACGCCGAACGCGCCGGCGATCGCGTTGCCCGCGATCGCGCCCAGCATGCCGAAGATCGTCGTCAGCCAGAGCGGGCTGTGCTGCTTGCCGGGGATGACCGCTTTCGCGATGAGGCCCAGCACGAAACCCACGATGATCGCCCACAACCAGCCCATGGCTGCCTCCTCGTCCGGCTCGACGTGAGCATTACGCCAAGTCTCGGCCCGCACGCCGTACGGCGCATGTCGGTGCATCCGTACGCGGTACGGCGCAGGGTGTTCACGCAGGCGGGTGGGCGCCCCGGTCTCGAAGGCGGCGCAGGCGCGGCGTACCGTGGAAAGGGTCCTGGCCCGGTTCCCCGAGCGGGTGCGGACGGGGTCAGGGCCGGGGAGAGTCCGATGCGGGCGGATGGTGGATTGTGACGCGGAAGCAGCGCGGCGACGGCAACGTCCAGGTGTTCCGGATCACCGGGGCCCGTACGGGCCTCGCGGAGGACGTGCGGGGCCGGCAGCGGAGGTACGTCATCTCGATGACGGTCCGCACCGTGTCCGTGATCCTCGCGGCCACGCTGTGGAACGTCGAACGGTACGTGGCCGTCGTGGCGTTGGTGCTCGGCGCCCTGCTCCCCTATGTCGCGGTCGTCATCGCCAACGCGGGACGGGAACGGCCGCCGTCGCTTCCGTCGACGTTCGGTGTCGCGCCCACCAGGCTGATGATCACGCCGCCGCGGACGGAGGACCCGCCCGCGGAAACCGTCCCGAAGGACGCGCCGGCGGACCCGTCGGCCGGGGTGCGCGGCGAGCGGCCGGAGTCGGTCTGAGCATCGGGGACGCGGTGCAACCGGACGACGGCCACCCACAAAGCTCAAGAAAAGCTCAGATCAATCATGCTGTTCCAGTGCCGGGCCGAGGGTGACCCATGACATACTTCGTACGCGCTCCGCATCCCCCGTCGGAGCGACGGACCGACGCCGGGCAGCTCCCCCCGTGGCTGCTCGGCGTCGCCTTGTGTGCGGGACTTTCTTGCGAGACGAAGCAGTGAGTGACGTCATCTGTTCAGCGAAGGGCTGCCGGGCCGCCGCGGTGTGGGTGCTGGCCTGGAACAACCCGAAGATTCACACGCCCGAGCGGCGGAAGACCTGGCTCGCCTGCGAGGAGCACCGGGAACATCTCGCGCAGTTCCTGGGGGTGCGGGGGTTCCTCAAGGACGTCGTGTCCCTGCGGGAGTGGGAGTCGGCCGAACAGTAGCCGGCGCTAGCCGCCGATCGCGGACATCGGCCGGTCCGGCTGGATGAACGAGGGGTCGTCCAGGCCCGCTCCCGCCTTCTTGCCCCACATCGCCAGCCGCCAGATGCGGGCGATCTCCTCGTCCGGCGCTCCCGAGCGGAGCGCGCCGCGCAGGTCGGTCTCCTCCCGTGCGAACAGGCAGGTCCGTATCTGGCCGTCGGCCGTGAGGCGGGTGCGGTCGCAGGCCGCGCAGAACGGGCGGGTGACGGAGGCGATGACGCCGACGCGGTGCGGTCCGCCGTTCACCAGCCAGCGCTCCGCCGGGGCCGAGCCGCGGTCGTCCGCGCCCTCGGCCGTGAGGTCGAAGCGGGTGCGCAGCGAGGCGAGGATGTCGCCGGCCGTCACCATGCTGTCCCGCTTCCAGCCGTGCTGGGCGTCCAGGGGCATCTGCTCGATGAAGCGCAGTTCGTAGTCGTGGGCCACCGCCCAGGCCAGCAGGTCGGGGGCCTCGTCCTCGTTCAGCCCCGGCATCAGGACGGTGTTGACCTTGACGGGGGTGAGGCCGGCGTCGCGGGCCGCCCGCAGGCCGTCGAGGACGTCGTGGTGGCGGTCCCGGCGGGTGAGGGTCTTGAAGACGTCCGGGCGAAGGGTGTCGAGCGAGACGTTCACCCGGTCGAGGCCGGCCGTTTTCAGGGCCGCGGCGGTCCGGCGCAGGCCGATGCCGTTGGTGGTCAGGGACATCCGGGGGCGGGGTTCCAGGGCGGCCACCCGCGCCACGATGCCGGTCAGTCCCGGGCGCAGCAGCGGCTCGCCACCGGTGAAGCGGACCTCCTCGATGCCCAGCAGCCGCACGGCGACGTCGATCAGGCGGACGATCTCGTCGTCGGTGAGCAGGTCGGGCTTGGCCAGCCACTGCAGGCCCTCTTCGGGCATGCAGTACGTACAGCGCAGGTTGCAGCGGTCGGTCAGCGACACTCGCAGGTCGTACTCCTGGCTCGCGTACCGGACGCTGACGGAACACCACGGGCACCTCGTGGAGCGGCTGGAATGGCTGCCGTTCTTCGAACCGGACGAGACCAGCGCGCGGATGCTGCGAGAACGCGGCGGACGGTTCCCGTACTCGGAGATGTCGCGGGAGAAGAACCGGTACATCCTCCAGGACGTCGGCCGCATCACCAAGGCACGCGGAATCACCGTGAACTGGCCCGTCGACGTCGACCCGGTCTGGGAGGTCCCGCACCTGGGTTATCTGGTGGCGGCCCGGGAGGGCCGGGGGCACGACTACATCGCCGCGGTCTACCGGGCCCGGTTCGCCGAGGGGCGCAACGTCTGCGACCCGGAGACCGTCGCGGACATCGGCCGCGATCTGGGAATCGACCCCGAGGTGATCTCCCGCGCCCACGAGGACCCGGAACTGCGGGAGCGGGGTGCGGACATCCTGACCGAGGTCTGTACGGACGGCGTCTTCGGAGTGCCGTTCTTCGTACAGGGCTACACCCGCTTCTGGGGGCTGGACCGGCTCGACGCCTTCGTGGAACACGTGCGAACCGGGGCGGCCTCCGCGGCGTCCCTGGCACCCGCCACCGCCGGCGCGGTGGGCGTGGGCCGCTCGGCCGACGACGGCCACGCGGGTGGCTGCGGCTGACCGGCTGCCCGTGGCGCTCCACCGAGCCGCGACGAACCGTCAGTTCTAGGTCAGTGCGCTGTCAGCGCTTCGGACCACCATCGATACACGACGCTGCCCCGCCCGCTCCGGACAGCCGGACGGGGCAGCGCTTCATGCATGGCCCCGAGCCCTTGGGCGTCGAGCGCTGACCGCGCTGCGCCGGCCGGACGGCCGCATGGACCTGGTGAACCTTTTCGAGGGGATTGCAATGACGCGTGTGCCGACAGCCGGCCTGCCGCTCACCGCTGGCCAGAAGGACATCTGGTTCGACGAGAAGCTCACCGGCGGCGGTGCCACGTACAACACCGCGATCTACTGGGACATCAAGGGCCCCCTGGACCGGGAGCGGTTCACGGCGGCGCTGGCCCGGCTCGCCGAGGAGTCGGAGTGCCTGCGGACCCGCTTCTTCGAGGTCGACGGCGAGCCCCGCCAGGTCGTCGAGGACCTCTCCGAACTGCCGTTGACCGTCACCGACGTCAGCGGCGCAGCCGACCCCGTGGCCGCCGCGAACGAAGCCATCCTGGCCGACCTGCGGGTTCCCTTCACGGTGGGCGCAGACGCGCCCCTGTTCCGGTTCAGCGTCTTCGTGCTCGCCGCGGACCGCACGATCTTCTGCCTGCTCAACCACCACCTGGCGTCGGACGGCTTCAGCTACGTCATCTACTGGCAGCGGCTGTCCGCCATCTACGAGGCGATGGCCGCGGGCACCTCGCTCGACGAGGGGCGTTTCGCCCCGCTCAGCGCGCTGATCGAGGCCGAGGCCGCCTACACCGGTTCCCCGCGCCAGGACCGCGACCGGGCCTACTGGCAGGAGCACTTCGCCGACGCACCCGAACCGGTGACCCTGGCCCGCCGGGACGCCCAGCCGGCCCAGTCGTTCCTGCGGGAGGGGACCGTCCTCGCCGAGGACCTGACCGAGCGGCTGCGAGCCGTGGCCTGGGACGCCCGGGTGACCTGGCAGACCGTGCTGGTCGCCGCGCTGGGTTCGTACACCCAGCGGATGACCGGCGCGGACGACGTCATGCTGTCGCTGCCGGTCACCGCCCGAGTGGGCGGCACCCTGCAGAACATCCCCGGCATGGTCGTCAACTACCTGCCGCTGCGCCTGCGGATCGGAGCGCGGACGACCCGCGGCGAGCTGCTCGCCGCCGCGCACCAGGAGATCACCGGCGCCCTCAGGCACCAGCGCCACCGCGTCAGCAAGGTGCGCCGGGGCATGGGGCTGGCCAGCGACGACCGGCGCCCGTTCGGCCCGTTCCTCAACATGATGCCGCAGATCGAGAAGCTGACCATCGGGCCCTGCGACGCCGTCCTGCAGAGCCCCTCGACCGGTCTGGTGGACGACCTGGAGTTCACCGTCGCCGACAAGGGCGCGGCCGGCGTCGGGGTCGACCTCAGCGCCAACGAGAGCCGCTACGACCGCGACGAGGCCCGTGACCACCTGGAGCGGTTCATCGTCTGGCTCGACCGCTTCGTGACCGCCGGCGCCGATGACCGGCTCGGCACCCTGGACCTGCTGACGCCCGGCGAGCGGACTCGGCTCACGCGCGTGCTCACCGGCCCCGAACGGCCCGAACCCTACGTCGGTGTCGTCGAGCGGGTCCGTGCCCGGGCCGCCGAGCGCCCGGACGCCGTGGCCGTGACCGACGACGCGGGCAGCCTGACCTACGCCCGGTTGGTCGGCCGGGCGGGTGCGCTCACCCGACGGCTCACCGGGTCCGGTCCGGTGGCCCTGCTGGTCGAGCCCGGACGGGACTTCGTGGTCGCGGAGCTGGGCGTGCTGGGCTCCGGCCGCGCCTTCCTGCCCCTCGACGCGCGTTCGCCGCACGCCCGGCTGACCGCACTGCTCGCCGACAGCTCGGCGTCCTCCCTGGTGACCGACGAAGCCAACCGGGACCTGGCGCAGCAGCTGGCGGCAGAGGCCGGGCGGGAGCTCGACCTGCTGGTCCTGGACGGCGCGGAGGACACGCCGGAGAACCTGCCACCGGTCGCGGGCGGCCCCGGTGACCTGGCGTACGTCATCTTCACCTCCGGGTCCACGGGCAAGCCCAAGGGCGCGATGGTGCAGCGCGGCGGCATGATCAACCACTTGCTCGCCAAGGTCGAGGAGCTGTCCCTGACCCGGGCGGACAGCCTGGTGCACAACGCTCCGGTGACCTTCGACATCACGGTGTGGCAGACGCTCACCACCTTGCTGGTCGGCGGACGTGTCCGCGTGGTGAGCCGGGAGACCGCGGCCGACCCGGACGCGCTGTTCGGCGTGATCGGCGTCGAGGGCCTGACCGTACTCGAGGTGGTCCCCTCCCTGCTGCGAGCCACCCTCGACGCCTGGGACACCACCGGCAGCGCCCCGCACCTGCCCGGCCTGCGCTGGATGATCTCCAACGGAGAGGCACTCGCGCCCGAGCTGTGCGAGCGCTGGTTCGCCCGCTACCCGACCGTCCCGCTGGTCAACATGTACGGCCCGACCGAGTGCTCGGACGACGTGACACACGCCTACGTCCGGCACGGCGATCTCCTGGACGGGGCGTACGTCCCGATCGGCCGGCCGCTGCGCAACACCCGGCTGTACGTGCTGGGCGACGAACTGCGGCCGGTGCCGCAGGGGGTTCCGGGTGAACTCTTCATCGGGGGCGCAGGAGTGGGCCGCGGCTACCTCGCCGACCCGGGCCGTACGGCCACCACGTTCGTACCCGACCCGTTCGTCGGGCGAGGTGCGCGCATGTACCGGACCGGCGACCGGGTGGTCCTGCGCGCCGACGGACAGCTGGACTTCATCGAGCGCCGCGACCACCAGGTCAAGATCCGCGGCCACCGGATCGAGCTGGGCGAGGTCGAGGCGGCGCTGCGCGCGTTGGCCGGGGTCTCGGACGCGGTGGTGACCGCGAGCGCCGACCAGGCCGGCCAGAAGCGGCTGATCGGCTACTTCGTGGCCGATCAGAACGCGGAGCACGCCCCGGACGCCGACGCGGTCCGTGACGGTCTCGGCCGCGTGCTGCCCGGCTACATGGTGCCCGCGGCCCTCGTCGCCCTGGACCGGCTGCCGCTGACGGCGCACGGCAAGGTGGACCGCAAGGCCCTGCCCGCCCCCGACTTCGCCGCGCCGACCGCCGCCGTCGCCGCGCCCGAGGCGCCGCGCAGCCGTACGGAGCAGATCATCGGCGAGGTGCTGGCCGAGGTGCTCGGCCTGCCCTCGGTCGGCCGCGACGACAGCTTCTTCGCCCTCGGAGGCGACAGCATCAGCTCGATCCAGGTGGTCAGCCGGGCACGCAGGGCCGGGCTGGTCATCACCTCCCGCGATGTCTTCCTGCACCGCACGCCGGCGGCCATCGCGGCGGCTGCACAGCCCGTCGACGACCGCCCTGCGCCGGCGGCGCAGGACGGCGTCGGCGAGATCGAGCCCACTCCGATCGTGGACCAGCTCCGTGAGGAACTCGCCGGACTGCCCGTGGCCGCACGGGAGTTCAGCCAGTACGTGACAGTCTCGGTACCGGCCGGAACGGACACCGAACGGCTCACGGCCGCCGTACAGGCGCTGCTGGACACGCATGACACCCTGCGTATGCGGCTGTCCGTCCCGGCCCCCGGACTCTGGTCCCTCGAGACGCTCCCCGTCGGCGCGGTCTCCGCCGTGGACATCGTCACCCGGGTCGATGTCCGCGGCGGGGACGAGGATCCGCTGCCCGCCGAACTTGCCGCGGCACGGGCGAGGTTGCGTCCCGAGGGCGGTCTGATGATGCAGGCTGTGCTCCTCGATGAGGGCCCGGACCGGCCCGGCCGGCTGCTGATCGTGATCCACCACCTGGCTGTGGACGGGGTCTCCTGGCGCATCCTGCTGCCCGACCTGGAGGCCGCGTGGAACCAGGTGACGCAGGGCCGGCCGGTGCGGCTCGACCCGGTCGCCACCTCCTACCGGGGCTGGGCCCAGGCCCTGTCGCAGGAGGCCCGCACCGCCCGACGGGCCGGTGAACTGGCCTGGTGGACCGCGCAGTCGGAGCCCGACGGGCCGCTCCTCGGCACCCGGGCCCTCGACCCGGCCCAGGACACCCACGCGACGGCCGGCCAGGTCACGATCGAACTGTCCGCCGAGCAGACCGCCGAGCTCCTCACCGCCGTCCCGGCGGCCTTCCACGCGGAGGTCGACGAAGTCCTGCTGACCGGCCTGGCACTGGCGATGGCCGACCGGCGTCGACAAAACGGTGCCCCCGCCGCCGCCACGGTCATCGAGTTGGAGGGACACGGCCGCGAACCGATCTCCGGCGAGCCGGACCTCACCCGCACCGTCGGCTGGTTCACCAGCGTGTACCCCGTCGCCCTCGACCTCGGCGACCTCGACCGGACCGAGATCGCGGACGCGGGTGCGAGCTGCGGCAGGGCGCTCAAGCGCGTCAAGGAACAGCTGCGCGCCGTGCCGGGCCACGGTCTCGGCCACGGCCTGCTGCGGCACCTCAATCCGCAGACCGCACGCGTGCTCTCCCGGCAGCCCGTACCGCAGATCGGCTTCAACTACCTCGGCCGGTTCACCGCCGGCACGGGCCGGCCCTGGCACATGGAGTCCGGCGCCTCCGGCCAGAGCGCCCACCCGGACACCCCCCTGCGTCACCCCCTGGAGGTCGTGTCGGTCACCGAGGACCGCCCCGGCGGACCGGTGCTCTCGGCGACCTGGACGTACGCCGGCGGGCTGCTCGCCGAAGACGACGTCCGGACGCTGGCGGAGGGCTGGTTCCGCGCCCTGCGCCTGCTGGCCGAACACGCCCGCCGCCCGGGGGCGGGCGGCCGCACCCCCTCCGAGTTCCCGCTGGTCGCGGTGGACCAGGACGAGATCGAGGCCTATGAGCGCGGCGTCGGGGAACTGACGGACATCCTGCCGCTGTCCCCGCTGCAGCGCGGTCTGCTGTTCCAGGCCGAGTTCGACCGGCACGGGATGGACGCCTACACCCTGCAGGTCCTCATGGACATCCGGGGCCCGCTGGACAAGGTGGCGCTGCGCCGGGCGGTGACGGCTCTGCTGGAGCGCAACGACGCCCTGCGGGCCTGCTTCCGCGACCGGGACACCGGCGACCCCGTGCAGGTGATCCCCGGATTCGTCGAAGTGCCCTGGTCCGAGGTCGACCTGACGGACATCGCGAAGGACAGCCGTGCGGACGAGGCGGTCCGGCTGACCGACGCGGAGTGGCTGCGCCGGTTCGACGTGGCCGAGGCCCCGCTGACCCGGTTCACCGTCTACACCCTGGGACCGGACCGGTACCGGGTGGTGTGGACCGCCCACCACATCCTGGTCGACGGCTGGTCCCTGTCGGCCGTCCTCGCCCAGGAACTGGTCACGCTGTGGGCCAACGGCGCCGACACCTCTGCGCTGCCGCCGGTCGCCTCGGTGCGCGGCTACCTGGAATGGGCAGGGGCGCAGGACAAGGACGCCGCCCGGACGGCCTGGCGGCAGGAGCTGGCCGGAGTGGAGGAGCCCACCCGGCTCGGCCCCGCCGACCGCGCCCGGGTCGAGACGCTGCCCGAGACCTGCACCATGGAGCTGTCCGAGGACCTGACACAGGCACTGACCTCGTGGGCCCACGCGCGCGGCCTGACCATGAACACCGTCGCGCAGGGCGCCTGGGCGGTGGCCCTCGGCCGGCTGACCGGCCGCCGGGACATCACCTTCGGCGCGGTCGTCTCCGGACGCCCCGCCGAACTGCCGGGCGTGGAGCAGATGGTGGGCTCGTTCATGCACACTCTGCCGGTGCGGGTGACCCTGACACCGCAGGCCACGCTGGAGGAGATGCTGGTCGACCTGCAGTCCCGCCAGCTCGCCCTCGAACCCCATCAGCACCTGGGCCTGGCCGAGGTACAGCAACTCGCCGGGGTCGGGGAGCTCTTCGACACCGTGGTGAGCTTCCACAACTACCCGACCGGGGTGCTCGACCGCATCGGCGAGCACATCCCCGGGCTGTCGATGCTCGTCTGGCAGGCCCGGGTGATCGCCGAATACCCGCTCGCGCTCGGCGTCTTCCCCGGCGCCGGACTGCGGCTGGAGGCGCAGTACCGCTCCGACGTCTTCGACGCCCAGGACGTCGAGGGGATCGTGCGCCGCTTCGTCCATGTCCTCGAAGCGCTGGTCGCGGCGCCCGGTGCCCGGCTGAGCACCGTGGACGCACTCGGCGACGAGGAGCGCGGCCTGCTGCTCGGGGACTGGGCCGGTCACCCGGCGCCGCTCGCGTCGCGTCCCGCGACCGAGGTCTTCGAGGAGCACGCGGCCCGGACGCCGCATGCCGTCGCGGTCGTCGACGGCGACGACGAACTCACCTACGCGGAGCTCGACTCCCGCGCCAACCGGCTGGCCCGCCTGCTGATCGAGCGCGGCGTCGGCCCCGAGGACCTGGTCGCGGTGGCCCTGCCGCGCTCGGCCACGATGGTGGTGGCCGCGCTCGCCGTCCTCAAGGCGGGCGCCGGCTATCTCCCGGTCGACCCCGCCTATCCCGCGGACCGTGTCGCGTACATGCTTGAGGACGCCCGCCCGGTCGCCGTGATCACCACGGAGGAGATCGCGGCCGGCCTCCCCGGCACGCCGGCGGCCGTCGTCACCGTCACCACCGGCAGAACTCCCGGCGGCCTCGCGCGCTTTGCCGACCACGATGTCGTCGACGCCGAGCGCCGCGCCCCGCTGGACGTCCGTCACCCCGCCTACGCCATCTACACCTCCGGCTCCACCGGGCGGCCCAAGGGGGTCGTCGTGGCCCACCAGGGCCTGCTGGCGATGGTCGCGAGCCTGGTCGAGCGTTTCGGGCTGGACAGCGACACCCGGGTGCTGCAGTTCGCCTCGTTCAGCTTCGACGCGTCGGTCTGGGAGATCATGCTGGCTCTGCTCAACGGCGGCACCCTGGTGATCGCCGACGAGGAGTGCCGCACGCCCGGCCGGCCGCTGGTCGATCTCATCGACAAGGCCCGGGTGAACCTGGCCGGTCTGCCGCCGGTGGTGGTGGGCGGACTGCCCGAGGGCAGCACCCTGCCCCCCGACCTGAGACTCGCGGTGGCCGGCGAGGCCGTGCCCGCCGAAATCGTCGAACGCTGGGCGTCGAGTGTGCGTCTGTACAACGGGTACGGCCCGACCGAGGCCGTGGTCAGCGCGACGGTCGCCGGCCCGCTGTCCGGGACCGGCCGGCCACCCATCGGCCACCCGACCTCCGCGCACCGTGTCTACGTCCTGGACCGCGACCTGGTGCCGGCCGCGGCCGGTGTGACCGGCGAGCTGTACGTCTCCGGCGGCCTCGCCCGCGGCTACCTGCGTCGGCCCGGCCTCACCGCCCAGCGGTTCGTCGCCGACCCGTACGGCGCTCCCGGCGAGCGGATGTACCGCACCGGCGACCTGGTACGCCGGCTGGACGACGGCCGACTGGACTACGTCGGCCGGGCCGACGACCAGGTCCAGCTGCGCGGCTTCCGCATCGAGCTGGGGGAGATCTCCTCGGTGCTGCTGGCCCAGGAGGGCGTGGCCCAGGCTGCGGTCACCGTGCGCGAGGACGAGAGCGGGGACCGGCGGCTGACGGCGTACGTCGTCCTCGCTGACGAGAACGCCGTCACCGAGGGGCTTCGCGAGCGGCTGGCCGGCGAACTGCCCGACTACATGGTCCCCTCCGCGATCGTGGCCCTGCCCGAACTGCCGCTGACCCCCCAGGGCAAGCTCGACCGCAAGGCGCTGCCCGCGCCGAGCGCGCACACCGCGACGCAGGGACGTGAGCCCCGCAATCCCGTCGAGGACGTGCTGTGCGGTCTGTTCGCCGACGTGCTCGGCCTGGACCGGGTCACCATCGACGACGACTTCTTCGACATAGGGGGGCACTCGCTGCTGGCGACCCGGTTGGTCAGCCGGGCCCGCACGGCGCTGGGCGTGGAACTGCCCATCCGTGCGCTGTTCGAGGCGCGCACGGTGGCCGCTCTGGCCGGGCAGCTGGACACCACCGAAGCAGCCCGTCCCGCCCTGGCACCCGCCCCTGCGCACGCCGGCCGACCGCTGTCCTTCGCCCAGCAACGGCTCTGGTTCCTCAACCGCCGCGAGGGGCGCTCCACCGGCACCTACAACTCGCCGATGACCTTCCGGCTCGCCGGGAAGCTGAACGCCGAGGCCCTGCGGGCCGCACTGCGGGACGTCGCGGCCCGGCACGAGGTGCTGCGCACGGTGATCCCCGAGACCGACGGCCTGCCGTCACTGCGGGTGCTGGACACCGACGACGGTGCTCCGGAGCTGAAGGTCCGGGCCTTGTCCGAGGACGGTCTTGCCGCCGCCCTCGCCGCCGAGTACGACCTCGGCTTCGACCTGACCCACGAGACGCCCTTGCGGGTAAGGCTGTTCAGCCTCGGCAAGGACGAGCACGTGCTGCTGCTGGTTTTCCATCACATCGCCTTCGACGGCTGGTCGATGGCACCGCTGCTGGGCGACCTGTCCACCGCCTACCGTGCGCGGTGCGCCGGCGCGGCCCCCGACTGGGCGCCGCTCCCGGTGCAGTACGCGGACTACGCGGTCTGGGAACGGCAGCTGCTCGGCTCCGCGGACGACCCCGACAGCCATCTCTCCCGGCAGCTGGACTTCTGGAAGGAGACGCTGGCCGGGTTGCCCGACGAACTGGCCCTGCCCGCCGACTTCCCACGGCCCGCGGTCAGCGGCAACTCCGGCGGCGAGGTCATGTTCGACCTCGACGCCGACCTCTACGCCTCCCTGGTGGCTGTCGCCCGGCAGGCCGGCGCCACCGAGTTCATGGTGCTCCAGGCCTCGTTCGCCGCCCTGCTCACCCGCCTCGGCGCCGGGACCGACATCCCGGTCGGCACCTCGGTGGCCGGACGCACCGACGACGCGCTGAACGACCTGGTCGGCTTCTTCGTCAACTCCCTGGTGCTGCGCACCGACACCGCGGGCGACCCGGCCTTCACCGAACTGCTGGCCCGGGTCCGGGAGACCGACCTGGCCGCCTATTCCCATCAGGACGTGCCCTTCGAGCAGATCGTGGACGCGCTCAACCCACCGCGCTCGCTGTCCCGGCACCCGCTGTTCCAGGTCATGCTGACGCTGCAGAACAACGAGGACGCGCCGCTGGTGCTGCCCGGCCTCACGGTGCGCCCCGCCTTCGTCGAGTCCGGCCGGATCAAGGTCGACCTCGCCCTCCAACTGTTGGAATGGCCCGAGGACGGCTCCATGCGGGGCCTGCTCGGCTACAGCACCGACCTGTTCACGCGGGCCACCGCCGAGCGCGTCGTGGCCGGCTTCGTACGGTTGCTGCGCGAGGTGGTCGCCGACCCGGACGTCCGGCTCAGCCAACTGGACGTGCTGGGCGACGACGAGCGCGCCCAGGTGCTCACCGGGTGGAACGACACCGCCCGCCAGGTACCCGACTCCACACTGCTCGAACTGCTCGCCGCCCAGGCGGCACGCACCCCGGACGCCACGGCGGTCCTGGCCGAGTCCGGTTCCCTCACCTACGCGGAGCTCGACGCCCGCTCCAACCAGCTGGCCCGGTGTCTGATCGAAGCCGGTGCCGGCCCGGAGAAGGTCGTGGCGCTCGCCCTGCCCCGGTCGCCGGAGGCGGTCGTCGCGGTGCTCGGTGTCCTGAAGTCCGGTGCGGCCTACCTGCCCGTCGAGGCCGATGAACCCGTCGAGCGGGTCAAGCGGATGTTCGCCGGGGCCGCGCCGCTCAGGGTGATCACCACGGGTGGCCTCGCCCGGCGGATGCTGGCCACCGGAACGACCCCGGTGGTGGTCGACGGGCCGGCCGTGAAGGCCGCGTCGGCGGCGGCGGTCACCGATGCCGACCGTCCGGATCCCCTGCGCCCGGCCCATCCCGCGTACGTCATCCACACCGCCGGCGCGGGCGGCCGGTTCAGGGGCGTCGTCGTCGAACACCGTGCGGTGCTCAACTACCTGGCCTGGGCACGGGAGACCTACCACCGCGTCGGCGACGACGTGCTGCTGGCCACCCCGCTGTCCTTCGACGTCTCGGTCACGGGACTGTTCCTGCCGCTGGTCACCGGCGGTACCGTACGCCTGGCCGAACTCGCCGAGGACGACGCCGTCGCGCGTGGCGGAGCCGCGTTCCTCAAGGGCACCCCGAGCCATCTGGCGCTGCTGGGCGCGCTGCCCGACGGCTGCTCACCGAGGGGCGAACTGGTCCTCGCCGACGAACCCGTGCGGGCCGAGCGGCTGGACGAGTGGCGCGCCGCCCACCCGGGGGTCCGGGTGGTGACCGAGTTCGGCCCGACGGAGGCCACCGTCGGCGCCCTGACCTGGACCGTCGAGCCCGGTGAGGAGACCGGCACCGGCGTTCTGCCGCTGGGCCGGCCGATCGGCAACGTACGGGCGTACGTCCTGGACTCCCGGCTGGGACCCGTCGGCACGGGCGTGCCCGGCGAGCTGTATCTCGCCGGTGACGGCCTGGCCCGCGGCTACGTCGGCAGTCCCGCGGCGACCGCCGAACGCTTCGTGCCCTGCCCCTACGGCCCGCCCGGCTCCCGGATGTTCCGCACCGGCGACCTGGTGAAGTGGGGCGCGGACGGCGGCCTGCGGCATGTGGGCCGCTCGGACGACCAGGTGCGGGTGCGCGGCTTCCGGGTCGGCCTGCGCGAGATCGAAGAGGTGCTGGCATCTCAGGCGGCGGTGGACCGGGCCGCGGTGGTGGCCCGCGCGGACCGTCCGGGCGACGTCCGGCTGGTGGCGTACGTCGTGGCCGCCGACGGGGCGGTGGTGGACACCGCCGCTCTTGCCGAGACCGCCCGATCGGCGCTCGCCCCCTACATGGTGCCGTCCGTGTTCCTGGTGGTGGACGCCCTGCCGCTCACCGCTGACGGCCGGGTGGACCGGGCCGCGCTGCCCGCTCCGGAAGGGGTGCGGGACACGGCCGGGACCGCACCGCGCGACGAGACCGAGTCCGTGCTGCACGACATCGTCATCGAGGTGCTGGGGCTGGCCGGGATCGGGGTGGAGCAGAGCGTCTTCGACGTCGGCATGGACAGCATGAAGTCGCTGCTGCTCGTCAGCGAGGCACGCAAGGCCGGGCTCGACGTCACCGTCGCCGACGTCTTCGTGCACCAGAGCGTGGCCGAACTCGCGGAGATCTGCCGCGGCGGCCCGGTCGAGACCGCCACCGGTTCGGACCACCGCAGCGGCGCGGAGCTGATGTCGCAGGCGCTCGCCGCCCCGGCGGAACCCGACATGGCCGATCCGTTCAGCGCGATGCTGTGCATCAGGCCGACGGGCTCCCTGCCACCTGTGTTCTGCGTGCACAGCGGCGTCGGCTTCAGCCTGCCGTATCTGCCGCTCGCCCGGCACGTCGGTGCCGAGCACCCGATCTACGGCATCCAGGCGCCCTGCGTGGTGGACTTCGCGCCGCTGCCCGGGTCGGTCGAGGAGATCGCCGGCGACTACATCCGCATGATCAAGGAGGTTCGGCCGGAGGGCCCGTACCACCTGCTCGGCTGGTCGTTCGGCGGCACCGTCGTCTACGAGATGGCCGTCCAGTTGCGGAGCGCCGGAGAGGAGGTCGGCGTGCTCACTGTCCTCGACGCCTATCCGCGCACCGGGGTGCCGGACGACCGTGAGGAACAGTCGCTCTACGCCTGGCTGCTGGAAGGCATCGGGCACCATCGCTCCGAGTTCGGGGACCGGGACCTGACCGTCCAGGACGTCTTCGAGACCCTGCGCCGCGACAACAGCCCGCTGGCCCGGATGGGGGAGCGGCGGATGGCGGCGATGGTCGACCTGATGAGCCATCACCAGACGCTGAAGTCCCAGTACGCACCCGGGCGTTACGAGGGGAAGATGCAGCTCTTCGTCTCCGAGTCGCCGCTTTCCGACGGCGAGCAGGCCGACAAGGTGGGTCTGTGGAAGCCGGTCTTCGACGGACCGCTGGACGTCCACCACGTCGCCTGCACCCACGACGAGATGATGAGCCACGGACCACTCCAGGAGATCGGCCCGGCCGTCACCGCCGAACTGGCGCGCTGGCACGCCGAGGACGAGGGGCGGCGGTCATGACGGCCGTCGCCGCCCGGCCCGCTCCCGTGGCGGCCCTCCCCACCGAGATCTTCGCGGTGACCGGTCGCCGCCTGCGGCACCTGCGGCGGGCACCCGCCAGGGTGCTGGGCGTGGCGCTCAGCCCGCTGGTGAGCATGGTGATGCTCGGCTACCTGTTCCGGGACTCCATCACCCTGCCGGCCGGCGGCACGTACGGGGAGTACGTCTTCGCCGGCGGCGCCGTCCAGGTGGCCCTCGCCTGTGTGGGGCCCACCGCCGTCTCCGTGGCGTTGGATTTGCACGGCGGCATGACCGACCGGTTCCGCTCGTTGCCGATCAGCCGCTCGGCGGTGCTCTTCGGGCACACCCTGGCGGACCTCCTGGTGGGTCTGCTCGGGCTGACCGTCGTCACCGGCGCCGGGTTGCTGCTCGGCTGGCGCCCGCACACCGGGCCGGGTTCCGTGCTCGCCGGCTTCGCACTCATCGCCGTGTTCGTCTACGCGATGCTGTGGCTGGGCGTGCTGTTCGCGCTGACCCTGCGCAACGTGGAGACGATCAGCGTGATCACACCCTTCGTGGTGATCGTGTTGCCCTTTCTGTCCAACGCCTTCCTGGCCCCGCAGAACATTCCGTCGCTGATCCGGCCGGTCGCGGACTGGAACCCGGTCAGCGCCGTGATCGCCTGCTGCCGCCGGCTGTGGGGCAACCCCGCGAGCACCGGCGGAACCTATCCCGCGGACCACCCCTGGCTGGTGGCCGCGGTGTCCCTGGGCCTGCTTCTCGCCTTCTGCACGCTGGTGAGTCTCCGCCGCTACCGCACCGCGCATGCCTGACCCCTGGAGAGAGACAGCACATGACCACCTCACCACGGCAGACCGTGGACGACCCGGCCACGGTGGACCTCACCGATCCGCAGACCTTCCTCGACGTGGACCTGACGGACATGTGGCGCAGGTTCCGCACGGAGCAGCCCGTCTTCTGGCACCGGTCCACCGAACGCGGCCCCGGATTCTGGGTGATCTCCACCTACGACGACGTCGTCTCCCTCTATCGGGACAACAAGCGGTTCACCTCCGAGCGGGGCAACGTCCTGGCGACCCTGCTCCAGGGCGAGGACTCCGCCTCGCGCAAGATGCTCGCCGTCACCGACGGTGTACGGCACCGCGAGATCCGCAACCTGATGCTCAAGTCCTTCTCGCCCCGGGTGCTGGAGCCCGTGGTCGAGGGCGTGCACCGGCGCACCCGGGCCCTCGTCGCCGAGGCACTCGCCCACGGTCGGCTGGACTTCGTCACCGACGTGGCCGACCACATCCCGATCAACACCATCGGCGACCTCATGGACGTCCCGCACGAGGACCGTGAGCAGCTCGTCGCCTGGAACACCAAGACGCTCTCCCGGCACAGCGCCGACGACAGCGAGACGGAGGAGTGGCTCGCCCGCAACGAGATCCTGCTCTACTTCTCCGAGCTGGCCGCCCGTCGCCGCCGCCACCCCGGCGACGACGTGATCAGCGCCCTGGCCACAGCCACCGTCGACGGCGAACCACTGACCGAGGACGAGATCGTCTTCAACTGCTACAGCCTGATCCTGGGCGGCGACGAGTCCAGCCGCATGTCCTCGGTCGGCGGCCTGATCGCCCTGGCAGAACACCCGGAACAGTGGCGGGCTCTGAAGTCCGGCGCGGTGAGCGTGGACAGTGCGACCGAGGAGCTGTTGCGCTGGACCACCCCCGCCATGCATTTCGGCCGCCGCGCCCTGGTGGACGTACCGCTGCGTGATCAGGTCGTCCGGGCCGGCGACGTGGTCAGCCTGTGGAACAGCTCGGCGAACCTGGACGAGACGGTCTTCACCGACCCGGACGTCTTCGACCTGGCCCGTACCCCCAACAAACACGTCGCCTTCGGCCACGGCCCGCACTTCTGCCTCGGTGCCTTCCTCGGCCGCGTCCACGTGAACGCGATGCTCGACGCGCTGCGCACCCAAGTGGCCGGCATCCGGCTCGACGGGCCGCCCGAGCGGCTCTTCTCCAACTTCGTCAACGGCTACAGCGGCCTGCCGGTCGAACTGACCGCCGAGCGGGCCGCGGAAGGGAGTGCCGCATGAACGGCAGCACGGACATCGGCATCGGTGCCATCCACTGTCTGCTGCCCGACACCAGGGTGGCCGTCGAGGACCTCCCCGAGTTCGCGATGCTCGACACCGCTTCGGCGGACTTCGCCCGGGGCAGCGGGGTACGGACCGTCGGGGTCTTCGACGAGAGCGAGCAGGCGCCGCTCGCCGCCCGGGCCTGCCGGGAACTGTTCGAGGCGCATCCGGGGGAGCCGGACGCCCTGCTGCTGGTGGCGCCGCGGGCCCCGGACGTGCTGCTGGGCTCCGATGTCTGCCGGGTGCAGAGCGAAGCGAAGCTCACCTCCGCATATCCCCTCACCATCGAGGGGCTGGGCTGCACCGGGTCCAGCACCGCCTGGGCCCTCGCCCGGGATCTGCTGATCGCGGACCCCGGCCGTGAGCAGATCGTCATCACCCACGCCAGTCGCCCCACCGGGGTCGACCGGATCCGGTTCCCCGTCACCGTCGTGGGCGACGGCGCGTTCGCCATGACCATGGTCCGGGGCGGCCGGCCCGTCCTGCGGGCCCATCGCGAGCAGGCCGACGGCAGCTTCCACGACCTGTTCCGCGTCGAGTACAAGGAGACCCCCTGGTACGAGTGGCGTGAGGTGTGCCAGGACCTGTCGCGCTACCGCCTCACGCTTGCCACCCTCAGCTCGCGCAGGCTGGGCGCGATGGTGGACCAGGTTCTCGAGGACGCCGGGGTGGGCCGGGACCGGGTCAGGACCACGCTGATGCAGAACGTCACCGCCGCCGCCTACGACTTCTACACCACCCTGCTCGGCCTGCCCATCCACCCCGTCTGCGGCCGGCACCTCGCCGAGTACGGCCACCTGGGCGCCGCGGACGTGGTGCTGAACCTCGACGCCCTGCTGCGGAGCGGCGAACTGGACCGCGGCGACCTGGTGCTCGTGCTCAACAACAGCCAGGTGGCCGCATGGGCGGTGACCCTGTGGGAGGTGTGAGCCGCCCACCGCTTCGGACCCCGCTCCCCGACCACGGAGAAGACTGATGGATTTCGCACCCACGCCAGAGCAAGGGGCGCTGCGCGAGAAGGTGGTCCGGTTCGCCCGTGACCACCTCGGTGCCCAGGTGGCCGAGCACGATCGCGACGCCACGTTCGACGAGAGCGGCTGGAAGGCCTGCGCCGAATTCGGCGTGCTGGGCTGGCCGATCAAGAGGGAGTACGGCGGTGGCGGTCTGGACCCGCTGACCGCGATCATGGCCTACGAGGCGCTCGGCGAAGGCTGCGTCGACAACGGCCTGGTCTTCGCGATCAACAACCACCTCTTCGCCTGCGCCGTCTACATCGCCGACCACGGCACCGAGGAGCAGCGCAGCCGCTGGCTGCCCGCGCTCTGCGACGGCTCGTCGGTCGGCGCGCACGCCCTGTCGGAGCCGGAGACCGGCTCCGACATGCTCTCCCTCACCACCACCGCCGTCCGTGACGGGGACGGCTACGTGCTGAACGGGACGAAGAAGTTCATCAGCAACGGCCCGCGCGCGGACCTGTTCATCGTGTTCGCCCGCACCGGTGGCGACGACGTCGCCCCGCAGCGCGCCCTGTCCGCCTTCGTCGTCCCGGCGGACACCGCCGGACTCACCGTCCGGGACATCCCCAAAGCGGGCCTGCGGGGCACCCCGATGGGCGAGATCACCTTCGACGGCTGCGCGGTCGGAACGGACCAACGGCTGGGCGCGGAGGGAGCCGGGTACCAGCTGTTCACCTCCACCATGGAGTGGGAACGCGGCTTCATGTTCGCCAGCCAGGTCGGCGTGCTGAGCCGGCTCACGGACCGCTGTGTCGCGTACGCCACCCGCCGCCGCCAGTTCGGCCGCCCCATCGGTTCGTTCCAGTCCGTCTCCCACAAGATCGCCGACATGCGGGTCCGCCTGGAGCTGGCCCGGCTGATGCTCTACAAGGTGGGCTGGCTGCGCTCCGAGGGCCGCCTCGCGATGCAGGAGGCGTCCATGCTGAAGCTCTACGTCAGCGAGGGCCTGAAGGCCACCGCGCTCGACGCCATGCAGATCCACGGCGCCCGCGGCTACACCGAGGAGCTCGGCATCGAGCGGGAGGTGCGGGACGTGCTCGCGGGCACGATCTACGGCGGCACCTCGGACATCCAGCGGTCCATCATCGCCGGCCTCATGGGCCTGCCGGCGACTGCGTGAGGACGAGAGGCCGACATGCACTCATACCGACTCGCCCTCGACGAACCGGTCTCGGGGGCCCATCTCGACGAACTCAGCCGACGCGTCTACTACATCTCCGAGGCCATCACCGGCTTCCGCCTGGTCCCCGGCGACGGTGACGCGGTCGACGCCGTCGAGGTGACCACCGAGCACCCGGTCGACGAGGAGGCCCTGGGCAAGAAGCTCCGGCACGTCGTCGACACCGAGGTGCGCCCCCAACTGCCCACCCCGCCCAAGGTGCTCTGGCGCTCCGCCGCCGACCGCACCCCTCCCGGTGACACCTTCGAGGCGCTGCTGGCGGACGGCGTGGTGCACGAGATCGGACCCGGGCAGGTGGCGCTCGGCGCCCCGGCCCTGGCCGCGCTCGACGCGCTCGACGGACTCCTGCGGGACATCATCCGCGAGGAGTTCGGGGCCCATGAGTACCGCTATCCGACCCTGCTGCCGGTCACCGCGCTGCACCGCAGTGGGTACCTGTCCTCCTTCCCGCAGCACATGATGTTCGCCGCCCGGCTCGACGGAGACGTCGACACCTACCGGGCCTTCGCCGAGGAGGTCGGGGCGCGGGACACCATCGGGGACCGCGTGCTGCACCGCTGCGCCCCGGTGGACAGGTGCCTGCCGCCGACCATGTGCTACCACACCTTCGACCAGTTCGCCGGGAGCACCCTCCCCGACGAGAACACGGTGGTCACCGCCAAGGGCGGCTCCTTCAGGCACGAGTCCCGCTACCACCGGACCCTGGAGCGGCTGTCCGACTTCACCATCCGCGAGACGGTCTTCCTGGGTACGGCCGGGTTCGTCCGCGAGGCCCGGGACCGGTTCCGCCGGCGCGCCGTCGAACTGGCCGAACGGCTCGACCTGGCCGGCCGGGTCGAGGTGGCGAGCGACCCCTTCTTCGCCGGAGCGGCGACCGCGGCCCAGGTCTCCTCGCAACGTCTGCTGGAACTCAAGCACGAACTCCATCTGGACGTCGGCCCCGGGAGCAGTATCTCGGTGGGCTCCTTCAACCTGCACGAAAAGCACTTCGGCGACGCCTTCGGCATCAAGGGCCCCGACGGCGCCACGGTGTACTCCGCGTGCGTCGGCTTCGGCCTGGAGCGGTTCACCTACGCCGTGCTCTGCCAGTACGGCTGGGACGTCGCCGACTGGCCGGCCCCGCTTGCCGAGCGGTGCCGCACCACCTCACCTCGATCCAGCAGGGGAACACGATGACTGATACCAGCCCGATCCGGCGCGTCGCCGTCCTGGGCGCCGGCACGATGGGCGTCGGCGGCGCCCACGCCTTCGCCGCGGCGGGCTTCTCGGTGGTGCTCGTGGACACCACGGACGCCGCCCTGTCCCGGGCCCGTGACCTGATCGGACAGAACGCCCGGCTGTACGGGATGCTCGACCGCGAGCTGGCCAAGAGCACC
>NZ_JBEYFC010000103.1:0-22697 GCF_040634175.1 Streptomyces sp. NPDC007162 | reverse complement strand
GGTCGCCGGGTCGGCGTCGGCGCCCGGGCCGGTCGCGGCCCCGGACGGCCAGCCCTCGCCGCGCGGGCCCACGGTGCGCGGGCCGTCCGCCGGTGGGTCGGGCACCGCCGGGTCGTCCGCCGCCGGTTCGGGCAGGACGTCCGACAACTCCTGTGCCAGCTCGTCCAGTCGGGGCCGCCGGGCGGCCTCCTTGTGCAGACAGCGCTCCAGGACCGTGCGCAGCGGTCCGGCCACGCCGTCGAGCACGGGCTCGTGGTGGACCACCCGGTAGGCGGTCAGATAGGGGCTGTCGGCGTCGAAGGGGCCGTGCCCGGTGACGCAGTACACCAGCAGCGCGCCGAGCGAGAAGACGTCCGAGGCGGCACCGACGGTACGGGCGTCGGTGAGCTGCTCCGGGGACATGAACGGCGGGGTGCCGATCATCTGGCCGGTCTCGGTGACGGTCTGGTGGTTCTCGGCGGCGCGGGAGATGCCGAAGTCGATGACGCGGGGACCGTCCTCGGCGATCAGCACGTTGGCCGGTTTGAGGTCCCGGTGCACCACCCCGGCCCGGTGGATGTCCCGCAGTGCCTCCACCAACCCGAGGGCGAGGCGCCGCAGTTCGGCGTCGCGCAACGGGCCGTGGTCGCGCAGCCGGTCGGCCAGCGAGCGCCCGGCCACGTACTGGGTCGCCATCCAGGGCCGGGCGGCCTCGGGGTCGGCGTCCACGACGGGTGCGGTGAAGGCGCCGCTCACCCGGCGGGCGGCCTCGACCTCCTGCCGGAACCGGGAGCGGAAGACGGGGTCCTCGGCGTACTGGGCGTGCACCACCTTGACGGCGACCTCCCGTCCGGAGCGGGACCGCCCCCGGTATACGGCGCCCATGCCGCCGGCCCCGAGCCGGTCGACCAGCTTGTAACCGCCGACGGACCTCGGGTCGTCCTTGCGCAGCGGCACGATCGAACTCCTCCTCACCGCATGGCCGTTCGAGGCGTCAGCATACGGAACGGAAACCGCGACGGCGGCCGTACCCGGTGGTATTCCGGGTACGGCCGCCGGTCACGGGACCGTCATACGGCCGCGGGCTCCGGCTCCTCGGCCGCCGGGGCGGACCCCGCGGACGGCAGGCCCTTCTTCGCGGCCCGCTTCCCGGCCCGGCGCTCCTTGCGCAGTTCGAGCATCGCGTACAGCGTCGGCACCAGCAGCAGCGTCAGCAGGGTGGAGGTGATCAGACCGCCGATCACGACCACCGCCAGCGGCTGGGCGATGAAACCGCCCTCGCCGGTGACCCCGAGCGCCATCGGGAGCAGGGCGAAGATGGTCGCCAGGGCGGTCATCAGGATCGGGCGCAGCCGGTGCCGGCCGCCCTCGACGACGGCCTCGACCACGCCGTACCCCCGCTCGCGGTACTGGTTGACGAGGTCGATCAGCACGATCGCGTTGGTCACCACGATGCCGATCAGCATCAGCATGCCGATCATCGCGGGCACGCCCATCGGAGTGCCGGTGACGATCAGCAGGCCGAGCGCGCCGGTCGCCGCGAACGGGATGGACACCAGCAGGATCAGCGGCTGGACCAGCGAACGGAAGGTCGCGACCAGCAGCATGAAGACGATCGCGATCGCCGCCAGCATCGCCAGGCCCAGGTTCCTGAACGCGCTGTCCTGGTCGGAGGTGACGCCGCCGATGGAGGCCGTGGCACCCGCCGGGAGCTTCAGCGCCTTGATCTTCGACTGGAGCTCGGTGCTGACCGCGCCCGTGTTGTCACCGGTCGGCTTGGCGGTGACGGTCGCGGCGCGCTGGCCGTCGATGCGGGTCAGCGACACCGGTCCGGCCACCAGCTTCACGGTGGCGATGTCGCCGAGCTTCACCGGGCCCAACGGAAGGGCGCGCAGCTGGGCGAGGGTCTCGGCCGGCTTCGCGGACCTGACGACGACGTCCCGCTCGGTGTTGTCGAGGGTCGCCTTGGCGGCCGTGGTGCCCCTGACCGCCTGGGCGACGGCGGCGCCCAGCGTCTGGTCGTCGAAACCGGCCGCGGCCGCCTTGGAGTTGGCCTTGACCGAGATCCTCGGCACGCTGGTCGACAGGTCGCTGGTGACGTCGGTGACGTCGTCCAGCCGGGCGACCGCGCCGCGGACCTGCTCGGCGGCCTTGCGCAGCACGTCCCCGTCGGCCGCCTTCACGACGACGCTCAGGTTCTGACTGCCGAAGCCGCCACCGGCCGAGACCGTGGTCGTTCCGATGCCCGGGAGCTTGTGCAGCCCGTCCTCGATGGCCTTCTGGACCCTGTCGTACGACTTCGCGTCGTCCAGCATCACCGAGTACGACGCCTGGTTGGTGTCGGTGCCGCCGCCGAAGGCCGCCATGAAGCCGGACGAACCCACGGTGACCTGGTAGTCCTTGACGCCGTCGATGGAGGCGAGCAGCTTCTCGACCTTCTTCGCCTGCACGTCGGTCGCGGCGAGGCCGGTGCCGGGCCTCAGCTCCTGCTTGACGGTGAGGACCTCCTGGTCGCCTTGGTCGAAGAAGTTGGTCTTCAGCAGCCCGGACATGCCGAACGTGAGGACCAGGACGACCACCGCGATCAGCACGCTGGTGAGGCGGCGCCGGGTCGCGAAGCGCAGGACCGGGACGTACGCCCGCTGCAGGCGGCTGTTCGCCTCCTTCTCCTCGGCCTCGCGACGGGCTTCTTCGGCGTCCTCGGGGGTGCCCTTGGGGGCGCGCAGGAACCAGTACGACAGGACGGGCACGACCGTCAGCGACACCACGAGGGACGCCAGCAGCGCCGCCGTCACCGTGATGCTGAACGAGCCGAACAGGGCGCCCACCATGCCGCCGACCAGGCCGATCGGCAGGAAGACGGCGACCGTGGTGAGGGTGGAGGAGGTGACCGCGCCGGCCACCTCGCGGACCGCGCCGAGGATGGCGGCCTGCCGCTCCTCGCCGTAGCCGAGGTGCCGCTTGATGTTCTCCAGGACCACGATCGAGTCGTCGACGACCCGCCCGATGGCGATGGTGAGCGCGCCGAGGGTGAGCATGTTCAGGGACAGGCCCCGGGTCCACAGCACGATCAGCGCGAGGACGACGGAGAGCGGGATGGACACCGCCGTCACGAGGGTCGAGCGGACCGAGGCCAGGAAGACCAGGATGACCAGGACCGCGAAGAGCAGGCCGAGGGCGCCCTCGGTGGTCAGGCCCTTGATGGACTTGGAGACCGCCGGACCCTGGTCGCTGACGACGGTGACGGTGGCACCGGAGCCGAGGTCCTGGCGCAGCTTCGGCAGCTTGTCCTTGACGGCGTTCGAGATGGAGACCGCGCTGCCGTCGTGGTCCATGGTGACGTTCACGGCGAGGCTGGGGCGGCCGTCGGTGCGGGTGATGGAGTCTGCCGGGGCCTCCTGCTGCTTCACCGCGGCCACGTCGCCGAGCCGCACGGGCTTCCCGACGCCCTGCCCGGTGACCATCAGGTCCTTGATCTGCTGCAGCGAGGTGAGACCGCCGCCGACCTGGACGGTGCGGTTGGCGCCGTCCTCGGTGAAGGAACCGGCCGCGACGGTCGCGCCGGCCGCCTGGAGCGACTGCGCGAGGGCGGTGGGGGTGAGTCCGGCCCGCGCCAGCTTCGCGTCGTCGGGGGTGACGGTGACCTGGACGTCCCGGACGCCGGTGACCTGGACGCGGCCCACGCCGTCGATGTCCTTCAGGTCCGGCACGACCGTCCTGTCGAGCTGGTCGGCGAGGGCCTGCTGGTCCTTGCCGGAGGTGACGGCGAGGACCACGGTCGGCATGTCGTCGGTGGAGCCGGAGATGACCTGCGGGTCGACGGAGTCCGGGAGCCGGGCGCGGTTGACGGCCAGCTGGACGTCGGCCACCAGCTGCTTGGTGTCGCTGCCGTAGTCGAAGGACGCCATGATCACGGCGTTGCCCTCGCTCGCGGTGGAGGTGACTCCGGTGACGCCGTCGACGCCTTCGAGGTTGTTCTCGACCGGCTCGACGATCTGCTTCTCGACGACGTCCGGGGCCGCGCCCTGGTAGGGGGCGATCACCGACACCATCGGCAGGGAGATGGTGGGCAGCAGCTGCTGCTTGATCTGGGGGACGGCGATCGCCCCGAAGGCGAGCGCGATCAGTGACATGAGGCCTATCAGGGCCCGCTGCGCGAGGCTGAATCTGGACAGCCAGGACATGGGTCGTGGTCTCTTTCCGGTGAGCTGCTGTGAGCGGCAGACAAGCTGCTGTGAGCGACACAGGGGGCACCTGTGAGCGCCCGCCCCACCACCCTCGCCCATGCGCGGAACCGGTCATGTAGGCCCTGGGTGCCGTTCCCTCGTCCGGCGCCTACTCCGCCCGCAGTACACCCGGGTGGAGATCACTCCATCCTCGGACGGACCAGCCCCGACTCGTACGCGATCACCACGAGCTGCGCCCGGTCCCGGGCGCCCAGCTTGGCCATGGCCCGGTTGACGTGCGTCTTCACGGTCAGCGGGCTGACCTCCAGGCGCTCGGCGATCTCGTCGTTGGAGTGGCCGCCGGCGACCTGGACGAGGACCTCGCGCTCCCGCCCGGTGAGTGCGTCGAGGCGCTGCGCGCGGGCGGGGTCGCGGCCGTCGTCGCCCGCGTCGCCCTGGGCGAGGAAGCGGGCGATCAGGCCCTTGGTGGCCGTCGGGGAGAGCAGCGCCTCGCCGCCGGCGGCGACCCGGATGGCGCTGAGCAGTTCCTCGGGTTCGCTGCCCTTGCCGAGGAAGCCGGAGGCGCCCGCGCGCAGCGCCTGCACGACGTAGTCGTCCACCTCGAAGGTCGTCAGGATGACCACCCGGACCTGGGCGAGGGCGGGGTCGGCACTGATCAGCCGGGTGGCGGCGAGGCCGTCGGTACCCGGCATCCGGATGTCCATCAGGACGACGTCGGCCTGCCGTTCCCCGGTCAGCCGCACCGCCTCGGCGCCGTCGGAGGCCTCGCCGACCACCTCCATGTCGGGCTCGGAGTCGACGAGGACGCGGAACGCGCTGCGCAGCAGTGCCTGGTCGTCGGCGAGCAGGACACGGATCGTCATACGGAATCCCCCAGTGCGCCCGTACGGCGGTTCGCACGGTCGTGTGTGTCGGCCTTGACCGGCAGGATCGCATGGACGCGGAAGCCGCCGCCGTAACGGGGACCGGTGGTGAGGGTGCCGCCCACGGCGGCGACCCGTTCGCGCATGCCGAGCAGGCCGTGGCCGCCGCCTGCCTCGGCGGCGGCCTTCTCGCCGGAGCCGTTGTCGAGGACGGTGACCTCGATCTCCGGACCGACGCGGACCACGCTGACCTCGGCCCTGGCTTCCGGGCCCGCGTGTTTCTGCACGTTGGTCAGGGCCTCCTGGACGATCCGGTAGGCGGCCAGGTCGACGGCGGCGGGCAGGGTGGTGCCCTGGTCGGCGCGGGCGACCTCGACCCGCAGACCGGCGTTGCGGAAGGTGTCGGCGAGCTCTTCGAGGACGTGCAGGCCGGGGGCGGGTTCGGTGGGGGCCTCGGGGTCGCCCGACTGGCGGAGCAGGCCGACGGTGGCGCGCAGTTCGTTGAGCGCGGAGCGGCTGGCCTCGCGGACGTGGGCGAGGGCCTCCTTGGCCTGGTCGGGACGCTTGTCCATGACGTGCGCGGCCACCCCCGCCTGCACGTTGACCAGGGCGATGTGGTGGGCGACGACGTCGTGCAGGTCGCGGGCGATCCGCAGGCGCTCCTCGGCGACCCGGCGGCGGGCCTCCTCCTCGCGGGTCCGCTCGGCGCGTTCGGCGCGCTCCCGGATGGCCTGGACGACGGCGCGTCTGCTGCGCACGGCGTCGCCCGCGGTGGCACCGATGCCGGTCCAGGCGAAGATCGCGAGGTTCTCCTGGGCGTACCACGGGAGGGGGCCGGCGGCCATCGCGGCGGTGGTCAGCACGATCATGGTGAGCAGGCCGGCCCGCAGCGTGGTGCGGCGGTCGGTGCTCGCGGCGACCGTGAAGAGGGCGACCACGGCCGCCATCGCGACGGGGGCGCGGGGGTCGCCGGTGACGCACTCGACGACGGAGGCGGCGCCGGTGAAGGCGAGCACCGACTTCGGGGCGTACCGGCGCAGCACCAGCGCGGCGGCGGCGAGTGTCATCAGGACGAGGCTGAGCGGATCGGGGGTACGGATGCCCCACCGCACACCGTGTGCCCCGTGCGGGACGACGAGGGAGCCCGCGACCATGCACACGAGGACGCCCGCGGCGATGGCCGCGTCCAGCGCGAGGGGATGGGCGTCCGCACTGCAACGGGCCCGGTCGAAGGTGCTCACGGTCTGAACGGTACGTCGGCTTCCCACGGGCCGGAACCGCCGGTTCGACCCGCGCGCACTCCGCCCGGACTCCCGCCCACCCGAGAAGGGTCGGGCCGGGGCCGGACCGGCGTCAGCCGGGGATCAGGCCGTCGTCCCGGAGCAGGGCGCGGACCTCGGCCAGGGTCGCGTCCGGGGACGGGAGGATGAGGTCGGAGGGTTCCAGGGCGTCCGCCGGGAGCGGTTGGCCCAGTTCCCGGACCTTGTCGAGGAGGGCGCCCAGGGTGCGGCGGAAGGCTGCCTCGTCGCCGGACTCCGTCTCCGCCAGGAGTTCGTCGTCCAGCCTGTTCAGCTCGGCGAGGTGGCTGTCGGCCAGCCTCACCTGACCCTCCCCCATGATCCTCACGACCATGTCGGCCATGTCGCCCTCCAGGCGTCGGCTACTGCTTGTCGAAGCGCGGGGTGTCCTGCGGCTGCTGCGACTGCTGCCCCTGACCGGTGCCGCCCTCGATCGCCTGCTGGGGCGAACCTCCGGCGAGCTCGGCCTTCATGCGCTGCAGTTCCAGCTCCACATCCGTACCACCGGAGAGCCGGTCCAGCTCGGCCGCGATGTCGTCCTTGGCCATGCCGGTCGGGTCGTCGAGGGCCCCGGAGGCGAGCAGTTCGTCGATGGCGCCGGCACGGGCCTGGAGCTGCTGCGTCTTGTCCTCGGCACGCTGGATGGCCAGGCCGACGTCGCCCATCTCCTCGGAGATCCCGGAGAAGGCCTCGCCGATGCGGGTCTGGGCCTGGGCGGCGGTGTAGGTGGCCTTGATGGTCTCCTTCTTCGTACGGAAGGCGTCCACCTTGGCCTGGAGGCGCTGCGCCGCGAGGGTGAGCTTCTCCTCCTCGCCCTGGAGCGTGGCGTGCTGGGTCTCCAGGTCGGTCACCTGCTGCTGGAGGGCGGCGCGCCGGGACAGCGCCTCGCGGGCGAGGTCCTCACGGCCGAGCGCGAGCGCCTTGCGGCCCTGGTCCTCCAGCTTGGAGGACTGCTGCTGGAGTTGGTTCAGCTGGAGTTCGAGGCGCTTGCGGGAGGTGGCGACGTCGGCCACGCCGCGGCGCACCTTCTGGAGCAGTTCGAGCTGCTTCTGGTACGAGTAGTCCAGGGTCTCGCGCGGGTCCTCGGCCCTGTCCAGGGCCTTGTTCGCCTTCGCGCGGAAGATCATCCCCATACGCTTCATGACACCGCTCATGGGCTTCGCGCGCCCCCTTCTGACGGACTCCGGCTCACCGATCCTGCAACAGAACCCACAGTACGGGCCCTGCATCCATTACCGCACTGTTCGGGGACCGATGCGCTCATCCCCAAGGACGACTGCGGTGGGGTCCGCTCCGGCAGAGGTAGTAGGTGTCCCCCGGAGTGAACCGTCTGCAACGTCCCCTCTGTCCCCAATGGAGACGACTGGCGTTGCCGGATCGTTCCCCACGGAACTAGGGCCCACACCCCGACACCCCGTACCCTTGGGTTTTGTGTTCCGTAGCCGTGCCAAGGACGAGAAGGCCCCCGCCGACAAGGCGCTGACCGACTCCAAGCAGACCCGTGACCCGCAGGCCCCCAAGGGCAGGCCCACGCCCAAGCGCAGTGAGGCCCAGACCCAGCGCCGCAGCGTGGCCAGCACGCCGACGACGCGCAAGGACGCCGCCAAGCGTCAGCGCGACGAGCGGCGCACCGCCATGGAGCGGCAGCGCCAGGCGCTGGCCACCGGTGACGAGCGGTACCTGCCGGCCCGTGACAAGGGCCCGGTCCGCAGGTTCGCCCGTGACTGGGTCGACTCGCGCTTCAACGTGGCGGAGTTCTTCCTGCCGCTGGCCGTGGTCATCCTGGTCATGAGCGTGGTCAACAACACGGCGATCAAGAACATCGCGCTGCTGCTGTGGCTCGTGGTGATCGTGCTGATCGTGCTCGACGCGGCCGTCAGCGGCTTGCGGCTGCGCAAGCGGCTGGCCGAGCGCTTCCCCGACCAGAACAAGAAGGGCGCCGTCGCCTACGGTCTGATGCGCTCCCTCCAGATGCGCCGGCTCCGGCTGCCCAAGCCGCAGGTCAAGCGCGGAGAGCGGCCCTGAGCGCAGAGCCGTTCTCCGGGGCCGTGGCGAAGGCCTGGCTGGGCAGCCTGGGCGCGCTGCGTGACGTCGTACGACAGGAGCTGGTCGCCCGGCAGCTCGACGAGCAGATAGCCGGGCGGTTCCCGGTCGGGCAGCGGCTGCGGGTGCTCGACGTGGGGATGGGGCAGGGCACGCAGGCACTGCGTCTGGCCCGGGCCGGTCACCAGGTGACCGGGGTGGAGCGGGAACCGACGATGATCGCGGCCGCGCGGGAGGCCCTGGCCGGTGAGCCGGAGGGGATCCGCGACCGGGTGCGGATCGTCCAGGGGGACGGGCGGGACACGGGTGTCCACTTCCTGCCGGGCAGCTTCGACGTGGTGCTCTGCCACGGTGTGCTGATGTACGTCGAGGAACCGGACCCGCTGCTGGCCGGTGTCGCGAGGATGCTGGCCCCCGGTGGGCTGCTGTCGCTGCTGGTGCGCAATGCCGACGCGCTCGCCATGCGCCCCGGAATGAGCGGCGACTGGGCGGGCGCGCTGGGCGCCTTCGACTGCGTCTCGTACCGCAACCGGCTGGGTCTGGACGTACGGGCCGACCGGCTGAGCACGCTCACGGCCGCGCTCGCCGGGATCGGCGCGCCGCTGCACTCCTGGTACGGGGTACGGGTGTTCACGGACACGGCCCCCGACGGCGCCGGACTCCCCGCCGACGTGGAGACCCTGCTCGCGGCGGAGGAACGGGCCGGGCGGACGGACCCGTACCGGTCGGTGGCGGCGCTGCTGCACCTGTGCGGAGTGCGCGGCTGACGTGCCCGTTCGGGCGAGCACGGCTTGCCCGAACGGGCGAGCAGCGCGAGCCGGGCGGTCGGCGCCGCGGCGAGACTCGGGGCATGGATGCTTCCCCCGCCCGCCGGATCCTCCGTGCGGCTGCCCTGCTGGGCTGCTGCTGTCTCGTTCCCGTCTCCGGGTGCTCCGTCCTCGGGAGCGGCGGAACCGAGGAGACCTCGGCCGACCGGGCCGCCCACGCGGCGGCCGTGCCGCTGACGGCGACCGACCTGCAGAACCAGTACCAGAAGGTCATCAGGAACGTCCTGCCGTCGGTCGTGCAGATCCAGGCCACCAGCGACCTGGGCTCGGGCGTGGTCTACGACGGCAGCGGGCACATCGTCACCAACGCGCACGTCGTCGGGAACGAGAAGAAGTTCAAGGTGACGACCGCCAACAACGAGGAACCGCTCACCGCGACCCTCGTCTACTCCTACCCCGAGCAGGACCTGGCGGTCATCAGGCTCGACAAGGTCCCGCAGGGGTTGCGGGCGGCCTCCTTCGGGGACACCGAGAAGGTCCAGGTCGGGCAGATCACCCTGGCCATGGGCTCACCGCTCGGGCTGTCGTCCAGCGTGACCGAGGGCATCGTGTCGGCGACCGGACGGACCGTCAGCGAGAGCCCCTCCGGCGGCCCGGGCGCCACCATCCCCAACATGGTGCAGACCTCGGCCGCCATCAACCCCGGCAACAGCGGCGGCGCCCTGGTCAACCTCGACGGCCAGGTCATCGGCATCCCGACGCTCGCCGCGAGCGATCCCGACCTGGGCGGGAGCACGGCGCCGGGAATCGGGTTCGCCATCCCGGGTTCGATGGTGAAGACGGTCGCCGACCAGATCATCAAGCAGGGCAAGGTCACCGACTCGGGGCGGGCCGCGCTCGGCATCACCGGGCGCACGGTCGTCGACGTGAACTACCAGCCCTCGGGGGTGGCCGTGGTGACCGTGAAGCCGGGTGACGCTGCCGCCAAGGCAGGCATCCGGCCCGGGGACATCATCACCAAGGTGGGGGGCGACGACATCACCACCATCACCTCACTGGCCGAATCGCTCGCGTCGGACCGGCCGGGGCAGCGGACGACGGTGACGTTCAGCCGGGACGGCGTCGGGCGGACGGTGGAGGTGACGCTGGGCGAGCAGTGAGGGGGCGACGGTGGGGCGGCCGGCCGCGGCCGCCCCGACCGGCGTGCACGGACGTGCCGTCAGGCCTCGTCCGCGTGCAGGCTCATCGGCCCGTAGATCTCGGTGGCGTCCTCGTAGAGCCGCACCTGGTCGGCGCCGCCGGCCAGCAGGTCCTTCCACTGTTCGCCGAGCCAGGACTCGGCGTCGCCCTGGGTGGTGAACTCCTCGGGTTCCACCGCGGGCTGGACCTCCGTCCCGTCGGCCTTCTCGAACCGCCATGTCCATGCCGTCATGCAGGCCTCCTTTGATCCAACTGAGGCATCGTATAAGGGCGCCGGGAAAAACTCCGCTGGTTGTGGGGCATGTGCGGTCCCGGTGGGCCGTCGGGGGCGTCGGCTGAGGCGGGAACCATCGGGACGGGTGAAAATCAGGGCGTGGAAGTGACTTTGCTCGGTACCGGTGGGCCTGGGGGGCTGCCTCGGCCCGGTTGTCCCTGCGCGGCCTGCGCGTGCGCCGTCGGGGCGGCGGCGCGGGCCGCCACCGCCGTACTCGTGGACGGGACGCTGCTGCTCGATCTGACGCCCGGTGCGGCGTTCGCGGCGGCACGGGCCGGGCGGTCCCTCGGGGGCGTGCGCCAGGTGCTGCTCTCGCATCCGCACGACGGGCCCGCCGTGGAGGTGCCGGCCGGGCTGCCGCAGCCGGGCCGGGTGCCGGACGGGCGGGAGCTGGCGCTGCTGACGGGGCATCGGGTGCGGGCGGTGGCGATGGACGCGGGCGGCACCGGGTACGCGGTGACCGGACCCGACGGGCAGCGGCTGCTGTACCTCCCGCCGGGCGGTGCGCCGGCCGGTCTGGAGAACGGCGGCGCGGACGCGTACGACCTGGTGCTCCTCGATGTGGTGGGGCGGCCGGACGCGCTGGCGAAACTGCGGGCGGTCGGTTCGGTGGGGCCGGCCACGGATGTGATCGCCGTCCACCTCGACCACGACGTGCCGCCCGGTGCGGAGTCGCGGCGCCGGCTGGCGGCGGCCGGGGCCCGGGCGGTGCCGGACGGCACGACGCTGACGGTCGGCGGGTACGAGGAGGTGCCCGACGTGCCCCGGCGGACGCTGGTGCTGGGCGGGGCGCGGTCCGGGAAGTCCGTGGAGGCCGAGCGGCGGCTGGAGTCCTTCCCCGACGTGCTCTATGTCGCCACGGGCGGCACGCGCGGCGGGGACAGCGAGTGGGTGGCACGGGTGGCCGCGCACCGGGAGCGGCGGCCCGGGTCGTGGCGTACGACGGAGACGTGCGACCTGGTGCCGTTGCTGGCGCAGGACGGGCCGGCGCTGCTGGTCGACTGTCTGTCGCTGTGGCTGACGGACGCGATGGACTCCGTCGGCGCGTGGGACGACACGGAGTGGGCGTCGGGCGGGGAGAAGGCGCTGCGGGAGCGCGTGCGTGAACTGACGGAGGCGGTACGGGGCACCCGGCGGACGGTGGTGGCGGTGTCGAACGAGGTGGGGTCGGGCATCGTGCCCGCGACCGCGTCGGGCAGGCGGTACCGCGACGAACTGGGCCGCCTGAACGCGGCGTTCGCGGCCGAGTGCGAGCAGGTGGTGCTGGTGGTGGCCGGGCAGGCGCTCGTGTTGAGGTGACGGTGCACGGGGCGGCCCGCTATCTGCCCCGCCCCTTTCTGGCGATGATCCGGTAGCCGTTGGAGAACGGCGTCCGGCGCAGCAGCGGCGCCGCGGCGCGGTCGGCTGCCAGCGCCACCGCCACCAGCGGGGCCGTCGCCGGCAGCCACCGCTTCGGGAGGACCCGGCCCAGGGCCAGCGTGAGTGCCGCCGAGAGGTCGCACGGCAGGTGCGGCGCGCTCCGGTCGGTCTTCAGGATCTCGCACCCCTGCGCCTCCAGTTCCGCCCGCAGGTTGGCCGGCGGCAGCAGGTGCAGGTGGCGGGGCTGGCCGTACGGGACCCACCACTTGCCGAGGAGCCTGGCGGACGCGCTGCGCGGGTTCGGGATGTCGATCAGCAGGTGCCCGCCGGGGCGCAGGACCGTCAGGGCGGCCCGGAGTTCGGCCCGCGGGTCGGGGGCGTGCTCCAGGTGCCGGAACATGCTGACGACGTCGTAGCGGCCGCGGAGGCGGGCCAGGAGCTGGGGCGAGGTCAGGTGGCCGCAGTGGCCCTCCTCGACCCGCCCCTCGGCCCGGGCGGTCAGCACCCGCACGGACGGGTCCAGGCCGTCGAAGGACGTGTACGGCAGCAGTTCGCGCGCCGTGTCCGGGAAGTGGGCGTGGCCGGTGCCGATGTCCAGCCAGCTCTCCGGCTCGTGCAGCGCCGGCATCGCGCGGATCGCGGCGCGGTGCCGGCGGCGGCCGGCGCGGGTCGCAAGGAAGCGGTCGGTGTAGTCCTCCAGGCGGCCCTCGTAGTAGTCCTGGTGGTAGAGGGCGAAGCCGGCCGCGGACAGCCGGGGGTTCTGGAAGGCGTGGGCGCAGTCCCGGCACTCGTCGACGGTGAACGTGCCGGGCCGGTGGTGGAGGAGGTCGGGCGCGCGCAGCCGGGTGCGCAGGCGTCTGGAGCCGCACCAGGGGCAGTCCTCGCGGCGCGGCTCGTGGAACCGGTCGGGGCCCGGGGCGAGTTCGGGCGTGGGCGGCATGGGCGGCTCCCTGTGCTCCCTGAACGCAATCCACTGCAAACCGGAACGTATGGGATACCGATCTTGCCTGCAAAGCCGCCGTGCGGGTGTGGCGCCGATCTGACACCGAACCGTTGGTTGCGTGCCGGTACTGTTCGGCGAATGAGCTCGCTTAATCTCGACGACTTCACCGATCTGATCGAGCGCCCCGACGGCGGTGTACGCCGGGACGCCGAGGCGCGCCGGGAGCGGCTGATCGTGCCGCCCGGGTCGCTGGGCCGCCTTGACGACCTGGGCGAGTGGCTGGCCGCCGCCCAGGGTTCGGTACCGGTACGGCCGGTGGAACAGCCCCGGGTGCTGCTCTTCGCCGGTGACCACGGCGTCGCCGAACTCGGCGTCTCCGCACGGCCGGCGGGCAGCGCGGAGCTGTTGGTACGGGCGATCCTGGAGGGGGCCAGCCCGGTGGCGGTGCTGGCCCGGCGGCTCGGGGTGCCCGTGCGGATCATCGACATGGCACTGGACTGCGATCCGGACGCGCTGCCGGAGGAGGTCGTGCGGCGCCGGGTACGACGGGGCAGCGGCCGTATCGACATCGAGGACGCGCTGACCGCGGAGGAGGCCGAGACGGCCTTCCGGGCGGGCGTCGCACTGGCCGACGAGGAGGCCGACTCGGGCACCGATCTGGTGGTGCTCGGGGACGTCAGCGTCGGCGGCACCACGGCGGCGGCCGTCCTGGTCGCGGCGCTGTGCGGGACGGACGCGTCCGTGGTGACCGGGCGGGGCGGGCTGGCCATCGACGACCTGGCGTGGATGCGCAAGTGCGCGGCGATCCGGGACGCGCTGCGGCGGGCCCGGCCGGTGCTCGGGGACCAACTGCAGTTGCTGGCGACCGTCGGCGGGGCGGACCTCGCGGCGATGACCGGGTTCCTGTTGCAGGCGGCGGTGCGGAAGCTGCCCGTGGTGCTGGACGGGGTCGTGGTGGCCGCGTGCGCGCTGGTCGCGCAGCGGATCGCGTTCCGGGCGCCGGACTGGTGGCTGGCCGGGCACGACAGCGGGGAGCCGGGCCAGGCGAAGGCGCTGGACCGCATGGCCCTGGAACCGCTGCTGGCCCAGGGCGTGACGGTGGGCGAGGGAGCGGGGGCCCTGCTGGCACTGCCCCTGGTCCAGTCGGCCGCCGCCCTGGCCGCGGAACTCCCGGAGAAGCCGGGCCCCGAGAAGACGCCGGAGACCGAGGAGAAGCCGGACGAGTAGAGCCCGCCACCCCCACCCGGGACAGCACCGCCGGCCGGCGCCGCTCCGGCCGACCGCCGTTGCGACGGAGGGGGGCGTGGTGGAGTGCTGGGGGTGGGCGGGGGTGTGGGGGTGGGGTCGGGGTGTCACCTGTACCGGGGATGGCGGGGGTCGCGTGTGCGTGTGGCATGGTTCATCCAGGTGGCGCCCATATGATCCTGGTCCATGGGAGATGCCCGATTTGCCGTTGAGCAGCGTGACGGACGTGGAAGAGGGCGAGGGGCCGGGGTTTCCCAGCGGGCCGCCGCCTTTGCCGTCTGGTACTTGCGTGCCGTCGCCTTCGTCAACTTCCTCAGCGCGGTGTGGGTGTCGCTGGGACAGGACGTACGGCGGCACAACCAGGAGAACTTCTTCACCCCGTACCTCCTGACCGCCGGCTTCGCCTCCGGCGTGTTCACCGCGTTCCTCGCGATCACCATGCGCCGCCGCAAGCGGGCCGCGTGGATCCTCAACCTGGTGCTGAGCGGACTCTTCCTCGCACTCTTCGCGTTCGCCATGGCGTTCCCGGAGATCCGCAGGTACGCCCAGAACTGGATCTCGATCGCACTGACCGCCGCCTTCGTGGGGGCGCTGCTGGTCGGCCGCCGGGAGTTCTACGCGAAGGGCGACCGCGCCAACCCGCGGCTCGCCGCCACCGTCGCGGTCGGCGGCGGTGTCGTCGCCTCGCTGCTCGCCGCGCTCCTCGTGACCGTCACCGACCAGGCGCCGCATGCCTCCCGTTCGACGTTCCCGGAGCGCTGGCACTACGGCACCCTGCGCCTGGTGTCGGTCGCCGCCGACCCCTCCCGGTTCCCGTACATCGCACCGCCCAACTGGGTGAACGTCGTCATCAACGTGCTCAGCACGCTTCTCGTCCTCGCCGTCTTCTACGCCGCCTTCCGTTCCCGCCGGGCCGTCGACCCGATCACCGACGACGACGAGAAGCAGCTGCGCGTCCTGCTGGAGCAGCACGGCGAGCGGGACTCCCTCGGGTACTTCGCGCTGCGGCGCGAGAAGAGCGTGGTGTGGTCGCCGACCGGGAAGGCGGCGGTGGCGTACCGGGTGGTGGGCGGGGTCAGCCTCGCCTCGGGGGACCCGATCGGGGATCCGGAGGCCTGGCCGGGGGCGATCGCGCCGTGGCTGGCCCAGGCGCGGGCGCACGGGTGGATCCCGGCGGTGATGGGGGCGAGCGAGGAGGCCGGGACCGTGTACGCGCGGCACGGTCTCGACGCGCTGGAACTCGGGGACGAGGCGATCGTCGAGGTCGCCGAGTTCACGCTGGAGGGACGGGCCATGCGGACCGTCCGGCAGGCCCACAACCGGGTCGGGAGAGCCGGGTACTCGGTGCGCATCAGGCGGCACGAGGACATTCCGGCGGACGAGATGTCGTACCTGGTCCGGCGTGCCGACGACTGGCGGGACGGGGCCACCGAGCGCGGGTTCAGCATGGCGCTGGGGCGGCTCGGGGACTCCCGGGACGGGCAGTGCGTGATGCTGGAGTGCAGGGACGGCGGTGCCGGGGACGGCTCGGGTGAGCTGCGGGCACTGCTGTCGTTCGTGCCGTGGGGGCCCGCCGGGCTGTCCCTCGATCTGATGCGGCGGGACCGGGACTCCGACAACGGTCTGGTGGAGTTCATGGTCATCGAACTGCTCCGGCGTGCCGAAGAGATCGGGATCACGCAGGTCTCGCTCAACTTCGCGATGTTCCGGTCGGTCTTCGAACGTGGTGCGCGTCTGGGCGCGGGACCGGTGCTGCGGCTGTGGAGGTCTCTGCTGAGCTTCTTCTCCCGGTGGTGGCAGATCGAGTCCCTGTACCGGGCGAACGCCAAGTACCGGCCCATCTGGGAGCCCCGGTTCCTGCTCTTCGAGAAGAGCGCGGACCTCCCGCGCATCGGCCTCGCGTCGGCGCGTGCGGAGGGGTTCCTGGAGGCCCCGGGACTGCCCAGGTGGGTGCACCGCAGGCAGCTGGCCGCACAGAGGAACACGCACGGATGAGGACCGCCGCATGACACCGCTCGTCCGCTGGGCCCAGGCCGAGTGGGGGTTGTTGTACGCCACCGTGCGCGGACCGCTGGCGAAGCGGCGGCTGGGGGCGGCGCCGATGACGGTCGCGGCGGTGTGCCTGACCGCGCTGCTGCAGTTCACGCAGAACCAGCCGTGGGGATACGGACCCGTGCAGCACGCCGGGGCCGTACGGGCCGCGGACCCCTGCTGGCTGGCCCTGCTGCGCACCCCCCTCTCCCTGTTCGTGCCGGCGCTCGACCTGCCGGTGTGGGGCGCGCTGGCGCAGGTCCTGGTCGTGTTCGGCATCGCCGAGGTGTGCCTGGGCTGGTGGCGGACCCTGACCATCGCGTACGCGGCGACCCTCGCCGGGACGCTGTACGCCCGCCTCGGCAGCGCGTTGGGCCCGCACAGCCCGCTGGGCCTGCCGGCGTCGGACGCGCGGGTGGTGGACACCGGGCCTTCGGCCGCCGTCGTCGGGCTCGCGGTCTTCGTGGCCTGGCGGTACGGCGCCCACGTCACCGCGGGCGCCGTGGCCGCGGCGATGGTGGTCGAGGTGGCGCTGAAGGAGAACCTGGCCGGCAAGGAGCATCTGGCGGCCCTCGCGGGTGTGGCGGTCCTGTGGGCGGTGGTGCGGGCGGGGCGGCTGCGGTACCGGCGCGGTCACTGGGGTCCGGGCAGTCGTACCGGTTCGGGGCGGTCGGGTTTGCCGCCGATCCAGTCCTGAAGGGTGCGGCTGAGCCGGGACCAGCGGCGGTCGTGGTGGTAGGCGCGCAGGCCGGCCCTGGCGCGGGCGCGCGGCCGGTTGCCGTAGCAGCGGCGGGCCCAGGGGGAACCGGGACGGGCCAGGCGGACCGCGCCGACGACGGCGACCAGCGGGACGATCACACCGAAGATGGCGACCCGGGTCTTGCCCTTGCTCAGCGCGACGAGCGAGAAGGCGAAGTTCGCCACGACGTTCGCGATGACGGCCCCCCGGTCCTGGAGCTCGCCGGCCGAGATGTCGTTGACGCCGAACGGGGAGAACCCGGCGAGCAGCAGCCCGACCAGCGCGGCGGTGATGACCACGACCTCGACGCTCTTGCGGCCCTCCTCGGTCCAGTAGACGTCGTCGAGGTGGAGGATCAGGGCGAACTCGTCGAGGACGAGCCCGGCGCCGGTGCCGAAGACGATCGCGGCGGCGGCCGAGCCGAAGCCGTGCCGGCCGCCGGCGACCGCGCCGAAGCCGCCGATGACGGTGAGGACCACCCCGGGGACCACGTGGTGGATGTGCAGGCCGCCCGCTTTCACGTTGCCGAAGGGCCCCTTTCCGGCACGGATGAGCCGGGTGATGACCCGGGTGACGACGAAGGTCAGGACGAAGGCGGTCAGGGCCAGCAGCAGCGGGAGTTTGCCGGGCTCGACGATGTTCCGTTCCAGCCAATGTCCCATGTGCGCACTTTATCCCCGCCGGGCGACCCATCGGGTCCGGCTGGACGCACGGCCGGGGTACAGCCGTTCCTGACCTCCGGGTAACCTGCGCCGGTGGTCAAGACGCCCTGGCCGGACGGCCTTCGGTTCGCCTTCGGCACGCTCACCGTGTTTCCCGTGCGGGTCAGCCGCTGGGACCGGGAGGCGGCCCGCGGCGGCATGCTGCTCGCTCCGCTGGCCGGCCTCGCCGTGGGGGTCTGCGCGGGCGCGGTCGGCGCGTTGCTGGTGGCGGCGGGGGCGAGTGCGCTGCTGGCCGCGGTGGCCGCGGTCGCGGTGCCGGCCGTGCTGACCCGGGGACTGCATCTGGACGGCCTCGCCGACACCGCGGACGGGCTGGGCAGCGGCAAGCCCGCCGAGGAAGCGCTGCGGATCATGAAGCAGTCGGACATCGGGCCGTTCGGGGTGATCACCCTCGTCCTCGTGCTGCTCGGCCAGGTGGCCGCGCTGGCGCAGGCGTTCGGCGACGGATGGGCGCGGGGAGCGGTCACCGCGGTGGTGGCGGCGACGGTGGCCCGGCTGGCGCTGATCCTCGGCGCGGTGGCGGGGGTGCCGGCGGCCCGGCCGGAGGGGCTGGGGGCGGCGGTCGCGGGGGTGGTGCCGAAGGTGGGGGCGTCGGTGGTCACCGTCGTGGTGATGGTGGCGGCCGCGGGGGCCGGGGCGCTGATCGGGGCGGGCGAGAGCCTGCGGGCGTTGCTCGCGGTGGTGGCGGCGGAGGCGGCCACCGACGGGGCGCTGCGGCACTGCCGGCGGCGGTTCGGGGGGATCACGGGGGACGTGTTCGGGGCGCTCGCCGAAGTCGCCGCCACCGTCGCGCTGGTGGTGCTCTCGCTGGGGGGCTGACGGGTCGGGTGCCGGCCGGACCCGGACCGGAAAGTGACCCGGACGCCACCCGCAGGTGAACACCCGCAGGAATGAGCGAACGCATACACACGCGTAGTCTCGTCCCGGGTGTTCGCCGACAGGGTGAAGGCCCCGGTCGCAACGCACCCCGGGTCGGCTCCCGGGGCCGCCTCCGGGGCCCGGTCGACCCACACCACTCGGCCACTGCAACTCAACATCGGAAGCGAGATTTCACCACCGTGACTGCTCTCACTCTCAGCACCTCAGCGGCGCCCGGCCTCCGGGCCGACGCGATCGTGATCGGTGTCGCCAAGGGCGCCAAGGGACCGGTCGTAGCACCGGGCGCGGAGGCCGTGGACAAGGCCTACGACGGCAAGCTCGCCGCCGTCCTGGAGACCCTCGGTGCCTCGGGTGCCGAGGGCGAACTGACGAAGCTGCCCGCCCCGGCGGGCTTCAAGGCCCCGCTGGTCGTCGCGGTGGGGCTGGGTGCCGCGCCCGGCACGGACGGGGACTACGACGCCGAGGCGCTGCGCCGCGCGGCCGGTGTCGCCGGCCGTGCACTGACCGGGGCGAAGAAGGCGGCCTTCGCGCTGCCGGTCCAGGACGCCGCCGCCGTCGGCGCGCTCGGGGAGGGCGTGCTGCTCGGCGCGTACTCCTTCGACACGTACAAGGACAACGGCAAGGGCGCGAAGGCGCGTAACGGCAAGGCGCCGCTCGCCGAGGCCGTGCTGCTGGGCGGCAAGCCCCGCGACGCGGCCCACAAGGCGGCCGCGGCGCGCGCCGTCGCCGTCTCCGAGGAGCTCAACCGCGCCCGCGACCTGATCAACACCCCGCCGAACGACCTCACGCCGGCCATCTTCGCGGGCATCGCGCAGGACGCGGCCAAGGAGCACGGGCTCAAGATCCAGGTGCTCGACGACAAGGCGCTCACCAAGGGCGGCTACGGCGGCATCCTCGGCGTCGGCGGCGGCTCGGCGGCGACCCCGCGGCTGGTGAAGCTGTCGTACAGCCACCCGGACGCGGAGAAGAGCCTCGCCTTCGTCGGCAAGGGCATCACCTACGACTCGGGCGGCATCTCGCTGAAGCCGGCCGGCCACAACGAGACGATGAAGTGCGACATGAGCGGGGCCGCGGCGGTCCTCGCCGCCGTCGTCGCGGCGGCGCGGCTCGGGCTCCGGGTCAACGTGACCGGATGGCTGGCGCTGGCCGAGAACATGCCGTCGGGGTCCGCGGTGCGCCCCGGTGACGTGCTGCGCATGTACAGCGGCAAGACCGTCGAGGTGCTCAACACGGACGCCGAGGGCCGGCTGGTGCTGGCCGACGCGCTGTGGGCGGCCTCGGCGGAGAAGCCGGACGCGATCGTGGACGTGGCGACGCTGACCGGCGCGATGATGCTGGCGCTGGGCAGCCGGACCTTCGGGATCATGGGCAACGACGACGCGTTCCGCACCGCGGTGCACGAGGCGGCGGAGGAGGTCGGCGAGCCGGCCTGGCCGATGCCGCTGCCCGAGCACCTGCGCAAGGGGATGGACTCTGCCACCGCCGACATCGCGAACATGGGTGAGCGGATGGGCGGCGGGCTGGTCGCCGGGCTGTTCCTGCGGGAGTTCGTGGGCGAGGGCATCACCTGGGCGCACCTGGACATCGCCGGGCCCGCGTTCAACGAGGGGGGTCCCTTCGGGTACACGCCGAAGGGTGGGACGGGGTCCGCGGTGCGGACGCTGGTGCGGCTGGCGGAGCTGACCGCCGTCGGCGACCTGGGCTGACGGCGGTTCATGTGGGCGGGGCCTCGCGCGCGGGTAGGGCGGGGCCCCGTCGCCGAACAGCTCGGGAGGTTCGGTCGTACGGCGGCCGCGCAGTTCCTCGCGCCCCTGACGGGGCGCTGTCCCCCACGGCGTCATCAAGTGAGCGTGTGGTGTCTCACACTCCAGCCCGGCGTCTCGTTCACCTCCGACAAGTGCGAAGATGGGGCTCGGCAGGACAGGGCCCCACCCACAGGGCCGAAGAAGAGCGGCCGGACACCAGCCGCCGCGCGGTCACCGCTGACCGGCGTACGGCGCACATGCATGGAGGACGTGACGTGGCGAACGACGCCAGCACCGTTTTCGACCTAGTGATCCTCGGCGGTGGCAGTGGCGGTTACGCCGCGGCCCTGCGCGGGGCGCAGCTGGGCCTGGACGTCGCCCTGATCGAGAAGGACAAGGTCGGCGGTACCTGCCTGCACCGGGGTTGCATCCCCACCAAGGCCCTGCTGCACGCGGGCGAGATCGCCGACCAGGCCCGCGAGAGCGAGCAGTTCGGTGTCAAGGCCACCTTCGAGGGCATCGACGTCGCGGGTGTCCACAAGTACAAGGACGGGGTCATCTCCGGCCTGTACAAGGGTCTGCAGGGTCTGATCGCGTCCCGCAAGGTGACGTACATCGAGGGCGAGGGCCGGCTGTCCTCCCCCACCTCCGTCGACGTGAACGGCCGGCGCGTCCAGGGCCGCCACGTGCTCCTCGCGACCGGCTCCGTGCCGAAGTCGCTGCCGGGCCTGGAGATCGACGGCAACCGCATCATCTCCTCCGACCACGCCCTCGTCCTGGACCGCGTGCCGAAGTCCGCGATCATCCTGGGCGGCGGTGTCATCGGCGTCGAGTTCGCCTCCGCCTGGAAGTCCTTCGGCGCGGACATCACGATCGTCGAGGGCCTCAAGCACCTGGCCCCCCTCGAGGACGAGAACTCCTCCAAGCTTCTTGAGCGCGCCTTCCGCAAGCGCGGCATCAAGTTCAACCTGGGCACCTTCTTCTCGAAGGCCGAGTACACCGCCGACGGCGTCAAGGTCACCCTCGCCGACGGCAAGGAGTTCGAGGCCGAGGTCCTGCTCGTCGCCGTCGGCCGCGGCCCGGTCTCCGCCGGTCTCGGCTACGAGGAGCAGGGTGTCGCCATGGACCGCGGTTACGTCCTGGTCGACGAGTACATGCGGACCAACGTCCCGACCATCTCCGCCGTCGGTGACCTGGTCCCGACCCTTCAGCTCGCGCACGTCGGCTTCGCCGAGGGCATCCTGGTGGCGGAGCGGCTGGCCGGTCTGAAGACCGTCCCGATCGACTACGACGGCGTGCCGCGGGTGACGTACTGCCACCCCGAGGTCGCCTCCGTGGGCATCACCGAGGCCAAGGCCAAGGAGATCTACGGCGCGGACAAGGTCGTCGCCCTGAAGTACAACCTGGCGGGCAACGGAAAGAGCAAGATCCTCAACACCTCGGGCGAGATCAAGCTCGTCCAGGTGAAGGACGGTGCCGTGGTCGGCGTCCACATGGTCGGCGACCGCATGGGCGAGCAGGTCGGCGAGGCCCAGCTGATCTACAACTGGGAGGCACTGCCCGCCGAGGTCGCCCAGCTCATCCACGCTCACCCGACGCAGAACGAGGCGCTCGGCGAGGCCCACCTGGCCCTGGCCGGCAAGCCGCTGCACTCGCACGACTGACCCTCGGTCGACGCAAGCGACGACTCAGACTTCCGCAATTCGTAAGGAGCAACCGAAACCATGGCGGTTTCCGTAACCCTTCCGGCGCTCGGCGAGAGCGTCACCGAGGGCACTGTCACCCGCTGGCTGAAGGCCGAGGGCGAGCGCGTCGAGGCCGACGAGCCGCTGCTCGAGGTGTCGACCGACAAGGTCGACACCGAGATCCCGGCCCCCGCCGCGGGCATCCTGGCCTCCATCAAGGTCGCCGAGGACGAGACCGTCGAGGTGGGCGCCGAGCTGGCGATCATCGACGACGGCACCGGCGCCCCGGCCCCGGCCGCCGCTCCGGCCGCCGAGCCCGCCGCCGCCCCGGCGCCGGCCCCGGCCGAGCCCGCCCAGGCCGCCGCCCCCTCCACCGAGCAGGCCGCCCCGGCTCCGGCCCCGACCGCCGAGGCCGCCACCGGCGCCTCCGGCGCGCAGGGCACCGACGTGGTCCTGCCGGCGCTCGGCGAGTCCGTCACCGAGGGCACCGTCACCCGCTGGCTGAAGGAGGTCGGCGAGGAGGTCGCGGAGGACGAGCCGCTGCTCGAGGTCTCCACCGACAAGGTCGACACGGAGATCCCGGCGCCGGTCGCCGGTGTCCTGCTGGAGATCGTGGTCGGCGAGGACGAGACCGCCGAGGTCGGCGCCAAGCTCGCCGTCATCGGTGCCCCGGGCGCCGCTCCCGCCGCCCCGGCCCCGGCCGCTCCGGCGCCCGCCGCCGCTGCCCCGGCCGCTCCC